>QHPW01000161.1 GCA_003219675.1 Verrucomicrobiota bacterium | reverse complement strand
GCAGCAGGAACGACCCTGCCAGGCTTAGCCACCAAAACGCCGTCGGCACCACCACCTGTTTCTTTTTCTCGGTCGCGTACCACTGGACGAAGAAGCGGGAAAAGAAAGTGGCGTTGCCGAGCCAGCCGACGACCTTCCAGGCGTTCCATTCGATGCCGAGGAAATTACCATTGTGCCAGAGCAGGTGGGTGAAAGCGTCCATAGTTGCGGAGGAGCATACGCCGCGGATGAATGAAACAGGAAGTTCAATCCAGCGACAGAAACGGGAAATCGATGGAGCCAATGATATGCGCGGAGGGCCTCGGCGAATCCGTTACCACACCGATGGACTTTATTCTGCGAGCAGTTTTTCAACCTTTTCGGCCAGGTCCTCCCGCCCGTTCATGTCCCGGAGCACGCCTTTTTTGTCCACCAGCCACATAGCAGGAATGCCGTTGATCCCGAACTGACGGCCGAATTGGTTTTGCCAGCCCTTGCCGTCGAAATACTGCGGCCAGGTCATTTTTTCTTTGGCGACAAATTTTTCCAAAGCCTCCTTTTCCTGGTCGAAACTGATGCCGACAATTTCGAAGCCTTTGGGATGAAGTTTTTCATAGGCGGCGCGGACGTTCGGCACTTCGGCCACGCAAGGCCCGCACCAGGTCGCCCAGAAATCGACCAGCACGACCTTGCCCTGCAACTTGCTGACGTCCACCTCGCGCCCGTCCACCGCCGCGAACTGTATCGCGATCGGCTTTCCCACGGCATCCAGCTTTTTGAGCAGTCCTTTCGCGTTGTCTTTGATTTCCTCCGGCGCCGGGCTGTCCAGGATTTCCTGCGCCAGCCTGCGCGCTTTGTCGCCTTCGGCGTTGGAGGCGGCTTCGAGGAGCATGCCGTAAACTTCCGCCCGTTTGGGGAATTCCTTTTGCAGCTCGCGCGCGCCCTTTTCAAATTCGGCCATGACCGCGGCCATGCCTTCGGACTGCTTCTTCATCGCCTTGCGCTGCACCGCGCGCGCGCGGAGCTCAAAGCGTTGGTCTTCGTCGAGGCTGGGGTCCTTGGAGTGTTCAGCTTCCAATGCAGCGAGCCTGGGCTCGATGTCGGTGTAGCCGAGTCGCGCCGCGATGGACGCCATCTCGTATTCCTTTTTATGCGCCTCCGCAGCTTTCGGATGATCCGGATAACGGGTGTAAAAGTCCTTTGCCTTGTCCGCGGCTTCGGCCGCGAGCTTGCCTTGTCGCTGTTGGAATTTTTCGATTTCTTCAGCCGAAGGACTGTTGGTTTGCCATTCCGCAGGCGGCGCCGGCGGACGCAAGGCTTTCTGCAAGGTTTTCCAGGCGGCATCGGCTTTGTCCGTTGTCGATTCCGCCGCCATTGTTTTGACCGGCGCGCCGACCGCGATGCCGATCGACAACAGGAGCATCAGCAGATTGGATTTCATAAGAGATGGGGAGGGAAGCCGTCGAATTTGCGTGGCGAAGCAGGCCCTTCTTGTCCACCAGCCACATGCTGGGAATGGATTCGATCCCGAATCTGACGCCGAATTTGTTGTCCCATACCTTTCCGTCGAAATACTGGGGCCAGCCCATTTTCTCTTTCAGCACGAAACTCTGAAGGGCGTTCTTCTTTTGGTCGAAACTGATGCCGACGATCTCGAAGCCTTTGGGGTGAAGTTTGTCATAAACGCTCTTCACGTGCGGCACTTCGCGGACGCAGGGCCCGCACCAGGTCGCCCAAAAATCAATCAGGATCACCTTGCCGCGCAGTTTTTCAAGGTCCACCTGCCTGCCGTCCACGGCGGCAAACTTGATGCCGAGGGGTTTGCCCAGCAGGTCGGTTCCCGGCGCCTTTTCCGCCCTTGCGCAGAACACCTCAACGCTGGTTGAGACAATTGCGGCAATCAGGCCCAGCGCCTGCAGTGGCCGAATCCGACAGGTTCGTGGGAATGCTTTCATAAGTTGGTTTGGAATTGTTCTGGTCTTCAATCTTCCGCGCTAACTGTAGGCTTTATTGGCAAGGCCGCAAGTTTTTCGAGCAGCAGCCGCAAGCGCCGCGGATTGCCCGGCGCGTTGAAATCCGCCTCGCGCAGATTGCCGCGTGTGTCCGGGGTGGCGAGCGCGATTTGCAGCGCCGCGGTCAGTGTGGCGGCCTCGCCGGGCGACAGTTCCAGTTTCAGTTTCTCCTCCTGTTCAACCCGCACGGCTTTACGGGCAAATTCCAACAAAAGCGGGCACGGTTCGAGACACGGAATCAGGCTTTTTCCCTCGCCCGCGTCGGGTGTCAGTCCATTCACCGTCCAGAGCCGGCGCTTCAGACAGAATTGCGGGTGGCAACAGGCGCGCGCCACCTGCCCGGCCTGGGCATCGCTCAGCAGGGTGGTGATGCGGTACATGCCGGTCTGGCGATGGGTGAATTCGCGATAATGCGAGACCGGCGGCTGCGGCGGCTGCGCGGCGAACCAGTCGGCAATCGCGCCGGGATAAATCAGGTTCAACGCGCTTTCCAGCTCTGTGTCGTCGTTCAATCGCAGCACCCAGCCGGTCTGCAGATTCGGCGCGGATTTCAACGGGCGAAACGCGCGGCCGGCGGTGAACTGGACCAGCGCGCGAAGGTCGGTGAGTTTCAACTCGCGCAAGGTCTTTTCCGCGCGGTCGCGGTCATCGACATGCCGCAGTTCAAAGCCGTGCTTCGTTCGCCGAATCAGGACCTGAGCAACCGCCAGCTCGTCTCTGATTTGCGCTGTGAAGGCGCGCAAGGCCGGATGGTCGAGAGCCGTCATGGATGCAGGTTTGCTCCGTCCAACCGCCACTCGGAATCCTGCTTTAGGTAAAGCGTCTGGGTCGGAAACGCGAAGTTGATGCCCTCTTTGTCAAACCACTCCTTTACCGCGAGATTCATCTCCTGCAAGCCGGCCAGGTATTCCTCGTTGTTGGTGGAGTTCCACCAATGGACGACCTGGATGTTTAATGCGGAATCGGCGAATTTGTTAAAGCTGATGAGGCAATCAAACGTTTTCGGATGGTCCCTGTAAACTTCCTTAATGATCTGCAGCGCGCGTTTCACTTTGTCCGCAGGGGTGTCGTAAGTGATGCCGATGTTCATCACGGTCTTGATGTTGGGCCGGCGGCTGACGTTGGTGATGGTGGCGTTTCCCATGGTCTTGTTCGGAACCGTGACCAGGTGGCCGTCGAGGTTGCGCACGCGCGTGCTGCGCAGGCCGATGGTCTCCACCGTGCCGTCGATGGCGTCGAGCTGGATGCGGTCGCCGACGCGAAAGGGTTTGTCCATGAAGATGGCCACGGCGCCAAAAAGATTTGCGACCGTATCCTGAGCCGCGAGTCCCAGCGCCAGACCGCCTACGGACAGACCTGCAATCGCCGCCGTGATGTCGAAGCCGAGGTTTTGCGAAGTGACCAGCACGGCCACGACCACGACAAACACCTTCAGGCTCTTGCGGATGATGGGAAAAAGCTGTTCGTCGAACATCCGGTCCGCATCTGAAACCGTCCGTTCCTTCCAATATCCCATGAACAGGTCGATCAGTTTAAGCACGGCGTAAGTGACGGTGGCCGCGACGATGATTTTCAGGCCCTTGTCCAGAACATTGTTGATGACCTTCCCCCAGTCGAAGACTTCCAGGCCGATTTTCAGGAAGACGACGAACGCGACGATTTTGACCGGTCCGCTGAGCAGGCCGATCAACAGATTATCAAACCGGGTTGTGGTTTTGTCAGTCCACTTTTTCAGCCAGACGCGCGTGAGGTAGTCAAGGAACCTGGAGACATAAAACGCCAGGAAGATATAGAGGAGCGAAGCGAGGTACTGCCAGAGCGGGATTTTAAAAGGCTGGTAGTCATTCAGGATATCGATCTTGTCCAGACCGAACGTCAATTGGACGTGCCTGCTCCTGGAGTCGTCCTCGACTTTGTTTCCGGGCCGGGCAGCCTCCCTGGCGGTCGCGTTGGCCTGGTTCAGGTTCGTTGCGGCGACGGGCGGATTCGTTTGAGCAACAGTCCAGACCGACCCGATCAGCACCACCGCCAGGGCGAACACGCACCTCGAATCGAACTTTGGCTTCATCCTGCATCCAATAAAAAGAGCGAAAGGCGGCGCTGACAAGTTTTAATCTGAGCAGGGCACAGCTGCCTGACGCCGCAAACGGCTCGCCGCGCTACCCGCCGCGGACGCTTCCAGCGTGCAGGTTACTGGTCTGTTGAGCGCGCTCTTGAACGTAACGCAGGTTTCCTTCAACCGGCTGTATCGCCGATTTCAAATCGGCAGAACGTCCCCGGTTCCGAGGCTTTGAAGGCGGCGAAGCGTCTGCGGGTTGAAACCCCGCGATACAGCAGGTTGGAAACCTGCACTACCGCGCGTTCGGCCGCAGTGCCAGATGCAGCCCCGGGGAATTGGCCGGCAAAGATTTTATGAATGCGAAGCGGCGGGTGGTTCGTCAGATGGCCGATGCCACCACTTCCGAGAAAACTTCTTTGGCTGCTTTTCCTGGCGATGTTCGGATCAGACGCGATCCAGGCTGCCGATGCGCCGAAGCTTACTTTTCACGTCCAGCTTATCCGCGGCTCGGACTCGGACACGCCGGACAACCCGGCCTGGAGACCGGTCGGCGCCAGGCTCGACAAAAACCTGCATGGAGTGTTTCGCTGGAAGAATTACTGGGAAGTCAAACGCGAGGCCGTTACGCTATCGAAGGACAAAGTCGCCCGATTGCACTTGGCGCGCGAACGCGACGTGGAACTCAAATTGCTCGACCCGCCGAACACGCGAATCCGACTCTACCGCAACGGGGAGTTGATCCGTTGCTCGCACCAGCCGATCGGCGAACACATGTCCATCCTGGGCGGCGAATCAAAGACCGGCGAATGCTGGTTTGTCGTCGTGCGGCGGGACAAACCGCGGGAGGCCGAGTAAAAGGGCGCCGCGGCTTCCAATCACCCTCCGGCAACGATCTTCACGATTTCCAACCGGTCGCCGGGGTTGAGCTGGCGCTTTGCAAACTCCGACGGCGCGACCGCTTCGCCGTTGTGTTCCACCACGACGCTGCG
>QHPW01000160.1:9714-12086 GCA_003219675.1 Verrucomicrobiota bacterium | reverse complement strand
AGGAAGCGCGCCTGCCCAACACGACCAACATCGCCTTTGAAGCTGTCGAGGCCGAGGCGGTATTGATGATGCTCGACCGAGTCGGCATTTGCGCGTCGAGCGGTTCGGCGTGCACAACCGGCTCGATTGAACCCTCACATGTGCTCGTCGCGATGGGGTTGAGCCCGGCGCGCGCGCGCGGCTCGGTGCGCTTCAGCCTCGGCATCTACAACACCGACGGGGAGGTGGATTATCTGCTGAAACATCTGCCCCGCATTATCGCCAGGCTGCGCGCCGTCTCACCACCCAGTCCCATTGGAGCGAGGACGGCAAGGCGCGATTCGAAGACCTCAATCGCCACCCGGACGCGCCGGGAAACGGGAAGGCTGCGGCAGGAAGCGGCTTGACCCCCTGCTCCGGCGAGCGGACGGAACGCCGGATTCCCATTCGGCGCGAACGCCGGATCGGAGGCGCGCGATCCGACGTTTGCGAGAAAAAATCATGTTCAATCCGCGCGTCGGTATTTAAGCTTGCGACATGGACCCATTGCTAAAACTGCTGCGTGAAAACGCCGCGCTTACATCAGCCCAGCTCTCCAAAATGCTGAACCTGTCCGAGGCGGAAGTGGCCGCGAAAATCAAAGCCTACGAAAAAGATCAGATCATCCTCGGTTACCGCACCATTTTGAACGAAGAAAAACTGGGAGTCGATCGGGTGCGCGCCGTGATCGAAGTGAAAATCACGCCCGAACGCGGCGGCGGTTTCGACCGGCTGGCCGAGCGCATCGCCAAATACGTTGAGGTAAACTCCTGTTACCTGATGTCCGGCGGATACGACTTGCTCGTCGTTGTGGAAGGCAGCAGCCTGCGCGAAGTGGCGACGTTCGTTTCCGAAAAACTCGCGACCGTCCAGGGCGTCCTCTCCACGGCCACGCACTTCATGCTCAAGCCGTACAAGGAACAGCACATGTTGATGGCGCGGGAGCAGAATGAAGAACGGCTGGCCGTGGCGCCTTAGTCCTTCAGTGGGGCGAGACTCCGTCGAGCCTTGAACAGGCTCCAACAAGCTCAAAGTTTTTATGGTCCGCCGTTGGTCAATGGATGCGCTCAGCAGAAAATCAGGGCTCGACGGAGTCTCGCCCCACCGGCGACGTGAGGCCCGTCAAAGCTGCTTCATCGCCGCGTCCAACGCCGCGTAAAGCGGGTTCATCGTTGCCTCGGTTTCATCGCCCATGTTCGAGATGCGAAATGTGGTCCCTTTGATCCTGCCGTAGCCGCCGTCGATCAGGAATCCCCGGTCCTTGATCAGTTTCTGGAATTTCGCGACGTCGATGACGCGGCCGCCGGGCTTCGCTCCATTGTTGACGCAGGTGAGCGTGATGGATTCAAAACTTTTCTCCGGAAAAAGCGAAAAACCGTGACGCGCGGCCCAGTCGCGGGTCATTTGCGCCAGCTTCGCGTGCCGGGCATAACGCCGCTCCAGACCTTCACTGAAAATGTCTTCGAGTTTCGACGCGAGCGCATAGACGTGACCGACGCTCGGCGTACTCGGCGTCATGTTCTGCTCAACTAATAGCCGCGGTCCTGGATCGTCGCCGCTTTGGCCAGGGCCGCCGGTGAGCAGACGAAAACGGCCATGCCCGGCGGCAACGCCAGCGCTTTTTGCGTTCCGGCCATCAACACGTCAATGCCCAGCGCGTCGAATTCAATTTTCGTCGCCGAGAGCGAACTGACCGCGTCCACGATGAACATCACGTCGGCATATTTCTTTTTCAATGCGGCGATTTCCGCGAGCGGGCTCATCACGCCGGTCGAAGTCTCGTTGTGAATCAACGTGAGGGCATCGAACCGGCCGCCGGCAAGCTTTTTGTCCACCTCGTCGGCGCGGATGGGCGAACCCCAGGGCACCTGGAGCGCCTCGGCGTCCTTGCCGCAGCGTTCGGAAACTTCAAACCACTTGTCGGAAAACGCGCCGCACATGCAGTTCAGCACTTTCCTGGAAACGAGATTGCGCAGGGCGCCTTCCATGACGCCCCAGGCGGAGGAGGTGCTGAGGAAAACGAGTTGTTGGGTGTAAAAGAGCCGCTGCAGCTGAGGCTGGATTTTCCCATAAAGGTCTTTGAACTCCTGCCCGCGATGGCCGATCATCGGCGAACAAAAGGCCCGGAACGTTTTCTCGCTCACCTCGACCGGTCCGGGAATGTGCAATTTGACGCGCCTCGTAAACAGAGGGCGAAATTTTTCATAAGGCGTGTCTGAAGGCAAGAGCCGTTTCCGTGGAGAGTTCGGAACAATGAAGCCGTGAATGGCCCAACCGTCCGCCCTTTAGCCTCGATTCTCCTTTCTTATTGCACCAGGCGGGCGCGGTAGAAACTGCTGCTGTAATTGCTCGCC
>QHPW01000160.1:0-9505 GCA_003219675.1 Verrucomicrobiota bacterium | reverse complement strand
GTTGACCCAGACGGCATCGATGTCGCCCAGGTTTAATATCGACCCTGTGGTCGTCATTGGTTTGGAGTCAACAATCTGAGTGGCGGTCGTTTCGATGCCCTGCAGCGTGGCGCTCCAAAGGTTGTCGGCAAAATTCATGGTCACCACCAGGTCGTACTCTCCTCCCCGTTCGAACACAAATCCGGTCGGCACAAAAACGTCATCATCCAGCTCGTAATTGATTCGGGTGGTCGAGTTGTCGAAATCGAGTGTGAACAGCCGCAAGCCGCCGTCATCCATGTTGTAAACGCTCCAGCGGAAACAGTCGCGGTTCGTGGTGATGACCGAATCGTATATGGCGATCGTGGTCGAGAAGGTCACAATGGGCACGCCAGCGGACACAGGATCAAAACCCATCGGACGCCAGACGTTCAACGTGCCGTCCACGTTGGTCAAGGGGTAAAACCCAACGAACGCCTGCTGCTGCCCGAACGGCTGCAGCGGTGTGGTGTTCACAAAGGAATTGGTAACGATCCCGTTGCCATTGGCGTCGGTGCCCGTCCAGCCTCCCTGGCCAATCAGTGTTAAGCGGGGGTCAAAGCCCTCGGAACGCTCAAAACCCGTGGAATAAAGGTTCGTGGCTTGAGCGACGGCGCTGGATTGAAAAACAACACTTGCAACAACCAGAAGCGCCACCGCCGCCGTCAGTTTGCATCCCCACAGGAAACGCCGTGAGTCCATTGTGTTATTCCCCTCATTCCGGTCCTTGCATTTTTATCAGGCAAAGCCATCCCCCGCATTCCAGCGCCTCAGGGTTTTCGACCACCGTCGCTGCGCGAATGCGCCGTTGACGACGAAGGCGCCGGCTGCGGATGCGATGGCGCGGGCGGTGGTGAATAGGATGGTGGCGGGCTGCTGGGCCTGGCGACAACCGGCGCCTCGATCACTCGCGGCGCGGCGGCAGGAGGCGAAAAGCTTTGCGGCGGCTGATACCCGGGCGAGCTGAACCGCGGTTCGGTCGCTCGCGGCGCAACACTGACCGGAGGCGCAACGGCGGGATGGGCCGGAGTCGATGGGGTATAGGTCGGCGGCTCAAACTTGCGGCCTTCCTGGCGATACACTGGCGGGGTGATCACCTGCGAACCGGACTGCGGCTGATAACCCGGCTGGACCGTCGAAATCGGCTCGCGACGAATCGGCGGAGAGCGCAGCTCCGGTTGCGCTTGCGGCGGCTGATAAACCGGGGACCGTTCGCCGCGGTTCCGGGCGCTTGATTCAATTGGATTTGGCGAAGCTTCTGCGAGCGACCGCGCAGCAGGTTCATTCTGATACCGCCTCACTATTGCCGGCGCGGATTGCGCTGTCTGCGAACTCCTGCGCTCGGAGCGCGGGTTTGTCGAAACCGGCGGCCTATTCAGCGAAGGTCGGGCGATTTGTTGTGGTGGCGAAGCAATGGTGCCTCGCGGGCTTTCAGTCCGCGCCGCCGGATCGTCAACGGCCCCTGCGACCGGCTTGGACGCGGTCACCGGCGTCCCGCGGCCGGCGGAGGGCACAACGAGCGTGCCTCTTGTCGCGTTCGGGCTCTGGCGTGTGATCCCCCCGCTTCTCGCCAGGAGCTCGCCGCTGTTGCGCAGGTCCTGCTGGTGACGAAGGACCTGAGGCGGAGGCGTCGCAGCCTGTTGCGGCAGTTTGGGCCGGAAAACCGCTAGGGTTTTGCCGTCACGATCCAGTCGGTCGGCCTTGATCACTGTGCCTCCGGCAGGACTCGAATCGCGCAACGCCAATTTCCGGATCTCGGTTCGCGTAACAGCGGCGATGGCATTCCGTCCCGGCCCCACGTTCACAATGACATTGCCGTTCGGGCCGGTGGCGTAATTGTTCACGATTGTTGTGCGATGGAAAATGTTCACGACTTGCGTTCGGGGAATGCAATGGCGCCACGGCCTATAGTCGCAGAAGAAAGTCGTGGGAATGAACGTGAAGCAATCGGGCACCAATCCGAAATCAAACCCGACCCCGACCCGTCCGCCGCCAAATCTGAAACCGACTCCGACATCGAAATAAGCGCCTGGCGGCAGTGGCGCCCAACCGCAATACGTGTCTGAATAACGCCAGGTCACCCAGGCCGGTCCCCAGGTTGTGTCGGGCGCCCAGACCCAGCCGTGGCGCGGGCTACGATACCACCGGCCATAATGGAACGGCGCCCAGCCCCACGAGTAATCCGACTGCCAGTACCACCCGCAATCGGTCCAAAGCCAGCGGCCACTGTTGCTGTAGGGACGCCACCCCGAATCAATCACGGCCACGGTCGGCTGCCAGCACCAGCCGTAATCGGGGACTTCCACCCACGATCGCATAAGCATTGGCTGAGTCCTGAACACCGTCCACCGCCGGAACCGGATTTGTGTTCGCCTCTTGCGCCAGGTCAGGCTGCCCAACTGGCGTCCCGGCGATATTCGTGTTGGCGTTCGCCAGGGTTGCTGAAGGTTCCGACCTTGACTGGCCGTGGCGGACCATCGACGCAATCGTTTCGGCAGAGAGCCCCAGATCGTGCAGGTACAGAATTTCATCCACCTTCAATTTGTAGGCCACCGGCGAATTCTCGATGTAAGCCTGTAACACTTCGTCGCCCACGCCAGCCTGGGCCAATTGCACGATTTCATCCACCCCAGGTGAGAGCGTCGGCGGCGCAGGGGCGATCTTGGGAACAGCTTCATCGGGCGCCACGGTCGGGTTAGTCGTCGCCGTGGCGCTGGCAACCGCGGCGGCGGAAACGTCGCCGCCGATTTCGGCACGACCGGTCTTTTGGGACTCGGCTCCGCAGCCGAGAAAAAGGATCATCCCGCCGACAACCATCAATGGCACAGCAGTTATTACAAAGCGTGTTTTCATAGGATCGCTCCATTTTTGAAGAATCTTTCACCCATCAACGGAAAAATTGTTGTGGACTCCTTTGAATTCACTTGAAACTCCACAATTAGGGCCTCGAATCATTGGAGAGGGCAGCCTTGAGTTCATGTCCGGTCTTTCATCGCTCGGCTGGTCTTTGCTTAGTCGAGTTAATATGACTTATTGACTGAATAAGCAGTTTCGCTATTCAACGCTCGGGAACGATGCGCGCCACTGACACAGTAAAAGCCAAAGACGCGAAAGTCAAAACCCGCTTCTGAACCGTCAAAAATCGTTGCGCGGCCGGCTGAAGTTATTCAAATTGAGGTTACTCGGCGGAGAGATGGCTGAGTGGTTTAAGGCGCACGCCTGGAAAGCGTGAGTACCTAAACAGTACCGGGGGTTCGAATCCCCCTCTCTCCGCCAGTTTCGTTTTGGTGACCGGAAGTGACAACGGGTGACGCCTCGTGATTTGCGTCAATGTTTCCAACGGTTTTGCCTACCTTGATCGGCTTCAAACCGAGGACCGATGGTGACACGAATTGACCGCCCGCGACTAGAGTTTGTGTGTCTCTTTGTGTGTCATCGAACTTCGCATCAAACGCCGGCAGGCGCCTGACCGTTGCCATCAACGGCAGCGCAGCCGCGTCCGTGTAAGTTTTCATCGTCAGACGCATATCGCTGTGGCGGGCCAGTTCCATCGTTTCACGCGGCGAAACACCCGCCCGTTGCAGCCGGGTGATGTAGGTCATGCGCAAACGCATGGAAATCCACCCGATAACGCCCTTCGTCCACCAGCGCTATACCCGCCGCCTTGAAGTCCGCGCGGATTGCCTTCATCGGCGGCACCCCATCGGGAAACAGCAAGGCTTCCGGCGTCAATTTTTCGGCAGCTTTCAGCCTTTGTAGTTCCTCCACCAGTTCGGGATGCAACGGGCGCGACTGTTCCTTGCGGCTTTTGCTCTTGGCGGTCGGAACCATATAAAACGGATTGGCCGCGTCCAAATGAAAATCGCTCCCATGGTATGCGGAGATTTTTGAGGCGAGCAGTTCGGCAAATGACTATTTCTTCTTTTTCTTGGCCGCCATCTTCTCTTGGGTTTCCTTTAGCCGGAACTTTACGATCTTCCTAATCAAACTGAATGGGACTGGCTTATTGAGCGGGAATTGAACCGAACCCTTTGCGCTTTCGTAAGAAGACATCTCGTCCTTGAATTCTTGGATTGCGGACGGGGTCGGATAGAACCCTATGTGCTTCTGGAAGGCGGCAAAGTGTACCAGATTTCCATTCAGAACAAACGTCGGAATCTGATATTTAATCGCCTCCTCTGCATCAGGCGCGGCATTCTTAATAATGTCCCGTATTTCTTGGAGGATCTCTTGAACGTCTCGCGGAAAGCCAGCAATGTATTCGTCGATGTTCTTCGGCGGTGCAGTTTTCATATTGAGATGTCCAAGCGGCTCAAGACGAGTTTTGCCACATAGTAGAACGCAAAGATTACCGGCCCAAAAACCAAAAAGGAATACGTCCGCTACGTTCGACGTCTGGCGCGTCATGTCCACGTTGATCCGGCCACGCTCAGCCGGACTCGTTCAACCCTGCATCACTTCGACCCTCCTTCGCTCCGCTCACCGTGCGCTGCGGCGTACGTGTTTAGCGTAGCGGCGGCCATCCTGGCTGCCGTAGAGGGCGGCATCTTGCCGCCCGGAAAGAACCCCCGGTTGTTCGGCGATCTCTCAGTAGCTGGACGCTTCGAGGGCTTGTTCCGCCGGGCAGGATGCCCGGCTCTACGGCAGGCGAGACGCCCGCCGCTACGTCGCTAAACACATACCAACCCTCCCGGCGACCCGTTAGGCGGCAGATTTTTCATTGTCTCTTGTGATGCTGCGAAAAATCATCGCGACAAAAGCAACGACGGCAGCATACGCGCAAATGCCGAGGAGCGGAGCAAAAAGTAAGATGGCGTCCGCAGTCCGCAAACCGCCGCCGACCTGCAACGCGTCGGCTACCGCATTCACAGCGGCAATCGCCGGATAATAGAACCAAATGTATCCTGTCCCGAACGCGTTGAATGAACTGGTCGCCTTGTCAGTTCCAAACGCCCAGTAAAGAACGTAGAACACGCGCTGAACGACGAGAGCAACTACGAGGACTCTGAGGAATGTTTGTCGGTTGCGCATGGGACTGCCGCCTAACAGTTAAAGTGAGCCTAAGGACAGAGGCGCTATTGGCTGCAATTTCATATTGTGATTTAAGGTTAATTGCTTTATTGACAGCGGCAAGCTCGTTCAAGAACTGCTCGGACACAAGGACGTGGCGACGACGCAAATCTACACGCACGTCATGCAGAAACTGGGGTTGGGAGTCAGGAGTCCGCTCGACAGTTAAACGCGGAATGCGGAGCGCGGAACGCGGAATGACCCGGCGTCTGGGGTTCAGCGTTGAATGTTCAAGGTTGAGCGTCGAACATCGAATGGGGTTTGCGGCGGGCCGCCGCAAACAGCACGCCGGCGGCGCGCGCTCCCCGGATTTCGAAGGCGTCGTTCGGCGCAAACCGCGCTTCCAACCGCGCGTTGTCGGACTTAAACTGCGGTCCGTGCATTTTTTAACATCGCAACCAACCACTGATCCCACGACGATCTACCGCTGCCGCGACGGCCTCTATGCCGCGGACCTTCTGGCCGCGGCGCTGGTCTCGCTCGATTTGTTTACCTGGCTGAACGATCACCCGTCGGAACCCGGCGCGATCTGTCTCGCGTTGGGAATCAAAGAGCGCCCCACCGACGTGATGTTGACCCTGTTCGTCGCGATGGGATTCCTGAGGCGCGACAACGGAATTTTCAGCCTCACTGACCTGGCGCGGGAGCATCTGGTAAAAACGTCACCGTGGTTTATTGGCCCTTACTACGCTTCGTTGAAGGAGCGGCCGGTGTGCAGGGATTTTCTCAGCGTGCTGCGCACCGACAAACCGGCGAACTGGGGCAGCCTGAAGAACGAAAAGGAATGGGCCAAAGCCATGGAAGACGACGCGTTCGCCAGCCAATTTACTGCGGCGATGGATTGTCGCGGTGTTTATCTCGGCCAGGCGGTCGCAAAGGCGCTGGACCTGCGCAACCGGAAACAGCTGCTCGACATCGCCGGCGGATCGGGCATCTACGCCTGCTGCATCGTGGCTCACCATCCGCACCTGCAAGCGACTGTGTTTGAAAAACCGCCCGTCGATAAGATTGCCCGCAACGCCGTCGCGAAGCGCGGTTGCGCCGGGCGCGTCTCCGTCGCCGCCGGGGACATGTTCGCCGAGGCGTTGCCGGCGGGCTACGATGTGCACCTGATTTCCAACGTGCTCCACGACGTTCCTTCAAGTCGCTTTCACGCGGCGGCCTGCTGGCCGTGCACGACGCGCATCTCAACCCGGACAAATCCGGCCCGCTGCACGTGGCCGAATATTCGGCGATGTTGATGCACTCGACTGAAGGCAGATGTTATTCGGTGGCCGAAATGGAGAGCTCAATGACCGAAGCGGGCTTCGGCGGCTTTGAGTTCATTCCGACAGCGGCCGGAAGGAGCGTGATTCTTGCGAGGAAGCCGGGGTGAATCGCGGCAGGATTCAGTTTAGATCTGTTTGACAACTTCTTCCTCAAATGTAACGCGCGCGGACTTGACCTCTGCGGCGGGAAAAGGTTTGCTGTAGGCGCCCGAAGCATGAGTCCCGACAAACGAACGCTCGACGAGTTGCGCATCGACCGTGCTGCTGCACCGGTACACAGACTGCAGGGATGGCTCATCCTTGCCGTGCTGGGGTTCATTGCGGTGGGCGTGGGCCTGGTCTGGTGGTTTGGCCGTCCCAAGGCCGCGGCGGTGCACACTTTTTTGGTGCAGGAAAGCGCAGAGGGCGGACAAAAGACCTTGCTGAATGCATCGGGTTACGTGACCGCGCGGAGACAGGCGACAGTTTCCTCGAAATTTACGGGCAAGGTCGTCGAGGTGATGGTCGAGGAAGGGATGAAGGTCGAGGCGGGCCAGGTTCTGGCGCGGATTGACTCGTCGAACGTGGAGAAAAGCCTGCATCTGGCCGAAGCGCAGTTGGAATCGGCGCGCAAGGGACTGGACGAAACCAAAGCCAATCTGGACCAGGCCGAGCGGGAATTGCGACGCGCTGCAGAACTGGCTGCGAATAAAGTGGCGAGTCAGTCCGACCTCGATCGCGCCGAGGCGGAGGCGAAATCGTTGAGCGCGCGGCTGGAGCGGCAGAGGGCGGACGTGGCCGTGGCTGAACGGGAAGTCGCCGTGTGGAAACAGCAACTCGATGACACGATCATTCATGCGCCGTTTGCGGGAATTGTGACCTCGAAGAACGCGCAGCCGGGTGAGATGATTTCGCCCATGTCCGCCGGCGGCAGCTTCACACGGACGGGCATCTGCACCATCGTGGACATGAGTTCGCTGGAGATTGAAGTGGACGTGAACGAAAGCTACATCAACCGCGTCGAGCCGGGCCAGGGCGTCGAAGCCACACTGGACTCGTATCCGGACTGGCATATTCCGTCAAAGGTGATCGCGATCATTCCCACCGCCGACCGTCAAAAAGCGACGGTGAAAGTGCGGGTGGGATTCAAGAAACTGGATCCGCGCGTGCTGCCCGACATGGGCGTGAAGGTGGCGTTTCAAGGGGCGGATGAAAAGCAGCCAGGCACGCGGAACGTCGTGATTCCGAAAACGGCCCTCCAGCGGCGCGACGGCCGCGATGTGGTTTGGATCACGCGGGGCGGCCGCGCGGAACGGCGCGCGGTGACGGTCGCGGCAACGCATGACAATGAAGCGACCATTGCCGCCGGATTGAGCGGCGGTGAAAGGGTGGTGGTTGAAGGGCCGGCCGATCTGGTGGAGGGAGCCCGGGTAACGGAGACAAAAAAATGACTACAGCAGACGGAGTTCTGGTGCGCGTCAAGGACGTCGAAAAAGTGTTTCGCCGCGGGTCCGAAGAGATTCACGTGTTGTCGGGGTTGAATCTTGAAGTTCCGAAAGGCGATTTCCTTGCGTTGATGGGCCCGTCGGGTTCCGGCAAGTCCACTTTGCTCAACCTGATCGGCGGTCTGGACCGCGCGACCCGGGGAAGCGTTGAAATCGGCGGGGAACGCGTTGACCAGATGTCAGATCGCGCCCTGGCAGCCTGGCGTGCGCGTCATGTGGGGCTGGTGTTTCAATTTTACAATCTGCTTCCGGTCCTGACCGCCGAGCGCAACGTTGAATTGCCCCTGCTCCTGACGCACCTCTCCAAGGCGGAGCGTCGCAAGCACGTCGAAGCCGCGCTCGGAATCGTAGGTCTGTCGCATCGCGCCCGGCATTATCCGCGAACCCTTTCGGGCGGCGAACAACAGCGCACCGGCATCGCTCGCGCGATTGTCACGGACCCAACGATCCTGCTGTGCGACGAACCGACCGGAGACCTGGACCGCAAATCGGGCGATGAGATCCTGGGTCTGCTCCAGGGGCTCAATAAGGAACAGGGCAAGACCATCATCATGGTCACCCACGATCCGCACGCCTCGGCGCGCGCCAGGCGCACGGTCTATCTGGACAAAGGACAACTCTCGACCACGAAACCGGAATGAGATTTTTTTACCTCGTCTGGTGCAATTTGAAGCGCAAGAAGCTGCGCACTTCGCTGACGTTGCTTTCGATCCTCGTCGCGTTTGTCCTGTTCAGTCTGTTAAGCGCGTTAAAACTCGCGCTCGCCGGCGGCGTGAACATGGCGGACGCGAACCGCCTGATCGTGCACCATCGGGTTTCGTTTATCCAGCTTTTGCCGTACGCTTACAAGTCGCGGATCGCGCGGATTCCGGGGGTTTCTGCGGTTTCCCACACGACATGGTTTGGGGGCGTTTATCAGGACCCAAAGAACCAGTTTGCCAGCTTCCCGGTAGAGCCGGAGTTGTTTCTGGCGATGAACCCCGAAGTCAGCCTGCCGCAAAGCCAGAAGGAAGCGTGGCTTAAGACCCGCACCGGAGCGATCGTAGGTCGTACGCTGGCCAAACGATTCAAATGGAAGATTGGCGACCGCGTGCCATTGACTTCGCCTTTCTTGCCGTCGAAGAGCGGCGGGGCGTGGCAGTTCGATATCGTCGGGATCTACGATGGAACCAAAAAGACCTCCGACACTTCGGGATTCCTTTTTCGTTACGATTACTTCGATGAGGCGCGGGCCTACGGCGCCGGACTGGTCGGCTGGTATCAGGTCCGGGTTGATGATCCCAAGCGCGCCACGGAAATCGCCGCCGCGATCGACGCGGAATTCGCCAATTCGCCCGCCGAAACGAAGGCGGAGACGGAAGGGACGATGTTCCAGGGTTGGGCGAAACAGATCGGCGACATCGCAACCATTGTCACCGCGATACTCGGGGCGGTCTTCTTCACCATCCTGCTGGTCGCGGGCAACACCATGGCGCAGTCGGTGCGCGAACGGACGCAGGAACTGGGCGTGCTCAAGGCGGTGGGCTTTACCAATGAACTGGTGCTCGGCGTCGTCTTGGGCGAATCCCTGGTCATTACCTTCGTGGGCGGGATCTTAGGACTGTTGTTCGGCTGGCTGATGGTGACCGGACTGGGGCAGGCAAGTTTCATCCGCCAGTATTTCCC
>QHPW01000158.1:3948-4477 GCA_003219675.1 Verrucomicrobiota bacterium | reverse complement strand
GGAGGCAGAGGCGCAGTTCGAGGCGGCGATCGAACAAGAAAAACGTGCGACACAGCAAAGTGGAGAGAGGGTGCATTTAATCGGCAGAAAGTTGCGCCACGCACAAGAGGAACTCCAGAAAGCGCAGGATGCTTTTGACGCCGCTACTGGCGAACCGAAGCCCGTCGGCCTGACTCCCACCGTGGTCGAGGAAATCTCGCGGCTATTCTCACCACCCGAGCGCAGGCATGTTGAAGAGGTGCTAGATCACTCATGCGGGAGAAGCCTTCCGTTCCGGCGAGAGGCGACGGCGCAAGAGTTGGAGCACATCCGGATTTGCGTGCTTCGGCTAAGCAGTGGCGATCTCAAAAAGCTGCATGAATGGATTGATCTCGCAAATGTTGATGAGCGCGACGTGATTTTGGCAGCGCAGGCAGACAATAAGGCGTGAGACCCAGGCCCAACCAAAGGATTCAGCGAATGACGAGGAGCGCGATCATAGTCATCCCGGAATCGACCACCATCGACACGCTACTCGTCACGGCTGATC
>QHPW01000158.1:3180-3913 GCA_003219675.1 Verrucomicrobiota bacterium | reverse complement strand
CTGAGCGGCGGTTGCTTCGTGCTGACAAGTGAGCGGAGGAACAAGCCTGATGCTCCAGGCGGACTGATTAAGGTTCACAGGAGCTCCGAGAATTCAAAGTACTCTCAACTGTTTGAATACCCGGACTTCAACTTGGACGTGGGTGCTCAGAATAGCCCAGACCGATGGCAAATTGGATTTCTGTTTTATGTTCTTCCAATCCCGCAGCACTTTGATTACCTGGCCACACAGCCAGTACGCATTGACGTGCATTTAGAACCAAAGTCCACACAGATCGCGTTCGACCCTTGGCGGGTCTTTTTTCTGGGGCTAGGCACAAATCAGGTGCGCGTGCCACCGGCTGGTATCTGGCAGGACCACAGGTGGCTTGGGACAAACATCTCCGGCGCGATTCCGATAACGAATGACGCGACATTTTACCTCGAATTCTCCCCCTGGTCTCAGATGTTTCCCAATCAGGAGTTTTCAGCGGTGGATGTCCATCCCGATCGGGACTTGCCATTTCGATTATCCATCGAAGGAATTCGGGACTCCGGGGAGAGCGTCACCTTGCCATCCATAACCTTCAGACCGACGACTTTCATTCGGCCAGGATTCCGGTTGCCGTATTGATTCGAAACCGCTACTCAGATGACGCTTCAACCTGCATCAGTGCCTCCTCAAATGACGATTTGGCAGGACAGTGTGGTCAGAGTTCAAGCGAGACTGATTCCTCGCTATCTTTGGACCACTG
>QHPW01000158.1:0-3138 GCA_003219675.1 Verrucomicrobiota bacterium | reverse complement strand
CGGGACGTGTTCGGCGGAGTTTGTCCGTAAAGGCGGGGCGCATCGCGCAGACCTTGCGTGGGGTCGCGCTGCAGTGCGTTCATTCCCTTACCGCCTCCATATAGACAGGGTGCCCATTTCGCAGTCGCGAGTGGAGATTCAGAACTGGCCGCTGGTACTGTTACCTTGGATTCTATGCCTTGGCTTGATTTGGTTTTTGCTTCATGTATGACGAGCCGAACAAAGTCGTGCGAGCCAACGTCGGTATGGGCTTCGGTTTTCATGGATTCATTTGGTTCCGGCGTGGCTCCATTCGGTCGTCCGGCATTTTGAGTTCACATGTTGGGAAACATTCCAGAATCCGATTGGCGTCACTTCAAGCGGGTCCACCAGGTGTTGCTGGAGCGCTTCTGTCAGCGGACGCTCGACGATTTGGGGGCCATGTACGAATTGCTCGTGGATCGCGACGAGGAGTTGGCGCGGGCATTCGATGATTTTCGTCGCTCGACGGCAGTCATACAGTTGGCGATCATGCGAAGGATGGGACTGCTTAGCGACGATGAGTTGAGCGTATTCTCCGAGCAGACCCAGAAGATAGTCCGAGGAGTGGACTCGCTCCGAAGTGCCGGAGGCGCTGCACCGAATGGCGGCCCAGCGACCCCTCTGGGCAATTCGGGAGTCATGGAGGGGTCATCGGTGAGCTAACGTTAGCGCAAAGGAACATTTATGGAAATCGCACACCATGCCCTGGAGTTGATAGAGGGGCCACCAGATCGAATTCGAGACGCGATTCGACAATGGCTTGCTGACACAGGCTTCAAGGTCAAATCATCGCCGTCGGACTTTTACGTCCGAGCGGAGCGCGGATCTGCAATGGGAGTCACGGACCGACAGACGGAGAGGATCATGGAGGTGATCATAAGAGGTTCGGGTAGCTTGACGGCAGTCTCTGTTTATCATCATACGGGGCGCATCGGGCCGATTGTCGGGGCGACGTTTGGCGGGTTGCTCAGTGATGAAGTCAATGCACTCTGGAAGTTTTTGCGCGAGACACCCGTTACAAGTCGCTAATGTCGGTGCAGCGAACCGGAAGCCAGCCGGTTCGCCCAGACACAAATCGAACGTCAGTGGCGGCTGGATCCGGTCGCTGACCTTTCGTTAGGCTGCGCCTCACGTTCTTCAGCCACGCACTGAAAATGACTGTCCAAGCTGCCCTCGTCTTTGTCCGCCGTCACGGCGTCGTTCTCGAGAGCGCCCGTGGGCCGGTGCCTAACCTCGCGGAGGCGGTCGCGGGCAACGCCATAAGCGGAAGTTGGTGGGGCCACGTCAAGGGCCGCGAGATCTTCTGGCTTACGCGCGCGGTGCGCGACTCAAGCGATGTCCTAGTGTGTCGGCTCGTGGGAGGCAAGGTGACTTACGTGCATCGGCGCCTGTGGCCGGCCCTTGTGCGATTGGCGCCGGAGTTCAGCCGCGGTGCCGTCGCCGCGTTGCGCGAGGTTCACACGCCGAGCGGCAGGCACGTGTTGCGGGTCGTGCCATTCCCACAGTGGGTGCCCCCGGAGGTCAAGTGTCAAGCGCGCCGGCTCAGTGAAGCGCAGGCGACCCGCGCGTTGCTTTCACGATGACTCAATGAGAGTCGCGAGCCAGTTTCAATACAACTGGTAAGGCTCGTTCAAAGGCATCGCTCAATTCAGCCAGTTCAATAGGTTTCATTTGCGAAAGCGCTTCAAGGAGTTGCGACTTGGTGATGCGGTCGTGGAGAATGATGAATTCGGCATCCGCCATGTCTTATTCGTCGTTGCCTCGCATCATCTTCGTCAGAACGAGGTCAACCGTTGCCGGTCGGAACAGTTTTAGATGATTCAATTGAAGACGAGTGATGGGGAGGATCTGCTTCGCCCAGTCGCGCCGCAGAAACACGTCGTTCTCCGGGAAAAGATGCGTGATGTAAAGGCCCTCGTATTTGAACCGTTCGTTGACGGCGTCGCGCGCATCCCAAAATCGCAAGTCATCCGCCAGCGCCTGCACCTGGTCGTTGGGAATGATCGCATCCACGTCTTGCGTAGTTGCCGCTGCTGCTGGCGGGTTATCAAAGCCCAGCCAGATAGCGCTTCGCCCGTAAAGGATGAGATGAACCTCATGGTCAAGAGCTTCGTCCAACGCGAGGAGCAAACGTTCCGGGTGGGCGGAAACCGAACTCATGCCGCAACAGGCTGGCGCGGTCGAATCCACCGCGTGAACACGCCGACTCTCCCGCGATCAATTCCGGTCATTTCGACGAAGCGCGTGGGATGCGGCAATCTGTCGGCATCAATTTTTGTGTCTGGCAGCCGGTCGAGCAATGTTTGCCAGGGGGAATTCTCCGGCTCGAAGCGGCGGCCGCACAACGCAATGTAGCGGACAACATCCGCGCAATTCTCCTGAACTGCCAGCGCCGCCGCGTCATCCGCCCGCACGTCTGGTGCGCCAAGCAGCGCAGCCGCCAGCCGGATTTCCCTCGCTGAGGGACGAAGCGAAGGAACGATCAGTGCAATCGCCAGTTCGGTGTTGGAAAGCGGGACTTCGCCAAGCGGCGGAATGCGTGGGCCAAGATCGCGGTCGTAGTAATCGCATCCTCGCGTCACCGCGAGCCGTACCAAATCGAGCGGCAATGACAAACCCAGCTGTCTGTGTTGTGGTGCTCATGCAATGCAACTTGCCTTAAAATCATGTTTTAGTAAACAAGCGCCTTTGTCTTTGTTTAGCACTTTCTGTTTTTCTCACGATGAACGAGCGCAGTCAGGACGGTATCGAGAATCAGATCATGGTTTTTGCCCACATCCTCCGCCAGGAATCGCAACACGAAATATCCGTTCTGTTGCAGGGCATCTTTGCGCCGATCCCGGCGGTACGCTTCGGCGTCGGCCAGATGCTGCGCGCCGTCCAGCTTGATGACGCCGCCTCCACGCAACAGGAAATCCACGCGTTGAACAGCTTGTGGCTGTTTGCTTGTCAGCCCACGCGGCGAGTTCATGTCGTGCCGCGCCACCAGTGCGCGAACAGGCCGAGGCCCGGCTTTAGGTTTTGTCGCAGTCAGGGAAAATTGGCCCTCATTGTATGGTTGACAACTGTATTCCATGCGATACCATATCGGAAAATATGCCGTTTATTCAGTTTCCG
>QHPW01000157.1 GCA_003219675.1 Verrucomicrobiota bacterium | reverse complement strand
CCACTAAGCCGCTGCGGCCGGACCTTCGGACACAGCCTCCTGCCTGGTGTGTGCCCAGACCGGGGCGCTTCTCAGTTTCTTGCAACGTTAGTGGCACGGGCGTCCCGCCCGGGAGTTTCTGGTTTGGAGCAAACGGGCGGGACGCCCGTGCCACCAGGCGCCCATGCGCCCTGCAAGAAACTGATGCGCCTCCAGTCCGCGCGTTTGCTGATGACGATTGAGTTTGCAGCGCCATTCTGGTAGTCCTCGGTCCAATGCTCCGACCGCGAAAGAAATACACCGTTTACGATCTCCAGCAGCTCAAGGGCAAGCGTTGCTTGACGCACATTCACGTCAAGTCTCCAGAGGAGGCGGCGGCTGCGGAACAGGCGGGAGTTGACCTCATGAGTTGCAGCTTCGACACGCCCGAGGCGCAGGCGCGGCTGCCGTTGCTCGTCGCCGCGGCTCCGAACAGCTTCCTCTCTGCGGCCACGCCGCACGGGCTGGCATCGCCGGAGGAGGCCATCCGGGCCGGATTTCGCGCGCTGGAGATTGGCGCCAGCTCGGTCTATTGCTCCGCCAGCCCGTATCTCGGCATGGTTCCGCGTCACGTCACCTGGACTGGTTACCGGGCTATCGGCAAGACGGTCGAGGAAGCCAGGGAACTCTACCGCCGCATGAAGGCGCTGGAGAGTGCGGGCGCCTACGCGGCGGAACTCGAGGTAGTGCCGCACAACCTGGCCCGCTGGTTATGCTCACAAACGAAGCTGATCCTCATGTCGCTCGGCTCCGGGAGCGGCTGCGACACCCAGTTTCTGTTCTCCGACGACATCCTCGGCGACTACGAAGAGCGCTTGCCGCGCCATGCGAAGGCCTACCGCGATTTCCTCGCGGAGCACCGCCGCTTGCAGGAGGAACGCGTCGCAGCCTTTACCGAATACATCGCCGACGTGAAAGAAGGCCGATTCCCCGATCGGTGTCATCTCGTGGAAATGGACGCGAAGCTTCTCGATGAGGTGGTGCGCTCCGTCCCGGCGCGCAATACCGCGACGGCGCGTTGAGCAAGGCGCGCAACTACATTGAAAACAATCCAGCGAAGGCGGGTCTGATTCTGGATCCGAAGACCTGGCCTTGGGGCAGCGCGAGATCTCGTGAGGAGTATGGCGTGTTGAAGGTCTGACGGAACGCGGCTGTAGGCGCCAAACACCAGCCGCAGGGTGTGGAGAATTTGGCGGCGTCTGGTATCGCCCCACTTTACTGTTACTGTTTACTGTTGGGTGAGTGCCCGGTTCGATTGCGGTCTGCAAAAGTCGCTGAATTCTGTCTTTGATCGGCGGCCAGGGTTGTCTTACGATGCGCGGCACAATCCCGGCCAGGCTCAGGCGAGAGCATGGGGCCGGGACAAATCACGAGATTGCTTATGAATTGCGCTCAGTTCCGTCGAAACCTGACCGGCATTCTCTTGCTGTCCTCATTTATTTCCACAGGCGTCGCTGCGACATCGTCCGACAAAATCTCCTACAACCGCGACATTCGTCCCGTTCTCTCCGACAACTGTTTCTTTTGTCACGGGCCGGACAAGAACAAGCGCAAAGGCAAGCTTCGTCTCGACGTGCGCGAGGAAGCGATCGCCAAACTGGCGATTGTCCCTGGAAAGCCGGACGAGAGCGAACTGATCAAGCGCGTTTTCACCAATAACGCGGATGACCTCATGCCCCCGCCTGAGTCCCACAAGATACTCGCGCCGGCGCAGAAGCAGTTGTTTCGTCGGTGGATCGCTCAGGGGGCGGAGTATCAGAAGCATTGGGCTTACATGACGCCGGTCAAGCCGTCCGTGCCCTCCGGCATGAATGGGATTGATTTCCTCGTGCAAAAGCGCCTGAAAGAGATTGGCCTGAAACCTTCGCTTGAGGCGGAGCCGCGCCGGCTCGCGCGCCGGCTCTTCTTCGACCTTGTTGGCCTGCCGCCGAGGTCCCTGGAAGTCGCCGCTTTCGAAGCAGACAAGTCGTCCGATGCTTACGAAACGCTGGTTGAACAACTCCTGGCCTCGCCGCACTACGGCGAACGGATGGCCATCGGCTGGCTCGATGTCGTGCGGTTCGCGGACACGATCGGTTACCATTCGGACAACCCGCGCAACATCTGGCCGTATCGCGACTACGTCATCAGGTCTTTCAACGAAAACAAACGCTTCGATGAGTTCACGCGCGAACAACTCGCCGGTGATCTGCTGGCGCGCAGCGGGCTGGAGGAGAAGGTCGGGTCCGGGTTCAATCGTCTCTTGCTGAGTACCGAAGAAGGCGGCGCCCAGCCCAGGGATTACGAAGCCCGCATGCTCACGGACCGCGTCCGCGCGGTCGGCACGGTGTGGCTGGGACAGACCATCGGCTGCGCCCAGTGCCACGACCACAAATTCGATCCGATAACCTCGCGCGACTTCTATTCGCTGGGCGCATTCTTCGCCGACATCAAGGAGCCGATCATCGGCCGCCGCGAAGACGGGATGCTGGTGCCGGACGAGAAGCAAGCGGCCGAACTCGCCAGACTGGACAGCGAGGTAATGCGACGACAGAAGGAATACGAAGCGCCGCGTCCTGAGTTGACCGCGAAATGGGAACAGGCAGCGCTTGAGGCCATCGCGGCGGAGACCCACTGGACCCTGCTCGCGCCCGAAACGATGGTTTCTCAATCCGGGGTGAAACTCACGGCGGATAACGATCGCATCATCAGCACGGAAAAGGAGCCGAAAGATGGCAAGGACACTTATCGGGTCACGGTCAAAACGAGTTTTAAGGACGTTGCCGGCTTTCGTCTCGAAGCGTTGAGCGCCGAGAAACTTCCCGGAAACGGCCCCGGTCGGGCAGGGGATGGCAACTTCATTCTCACGGAGTTCAGCGTCGAAGACGCAAACACCAACAAGGTCGCCCTGTCCGAAGCTGCGGCAACGTATGAAGCGGAGGGTTTTCCCGCGGCGACAGCGATTGACGGCGAGCATGGAGAAAACAACGGTTGGGCAATCCACGGCGTGACGGGTGTTGAACAGGCGATTTATTTCGCGACGAAGGAGCCGATGTCGAGCGATGGTGAAGCCCGTGTCACGTTTGTCATCCAGCAGACCGGCGGCAGCAACCAGGTGCTCGGGCGATTCCGTCTGGCCGCGACGACGAATCTGGGTGTCGTTCGCGCGCCCAAGACAGCTCTGCCGCAGCCTGAGATTGTCGAGGTGTTGAAGTTGACAACGCAGGAGCGCACCGACGAACAGAAACAAAAGCTCGCGGCCTATCAGCGCAGTGCTGCCCCGGAACTGATTGAACAGCGACGCGTTCTTGCCGGCGCGAAGAAAGCGAAGGGCGATTTTGAAGCTACCGTTCCGCGCTGTCTGGTCTCCGTGGCTGCGGAGGAACCGCGCACCGTGCGCATTTTGCCGCGCGGCAACTGGATGATAGAGACCGGAGAGACTGTACCGCCTGCGCTGCCGGCTTATCTCACCGCGTCGGCCAGGAGCGCAGGCGACCGACGATTGAATCGCCTCGACCTTGCCGAGTGGATCGTGTCGCGCGAGAACCCGCTCACGGCGCGGGTGTTCGTGAACCGGCTTTGGAAGCAGTTCTTCGGCACCGGTCTGTCCAAAGTGCTCGACGATTTCGGAATGCAAGGTGAACCGCCGGTGAACCCCGAGTTGCTCGACTGGCTGGCGTGTGAATTCATGGACAGCGGCTGGGACGTGAAACACATGGTCCGCGTGATTGTAAACAGCCACAGTTACAAACAGGTGTCGAGCGCGTCGAAGCAACTGCAAACCCGCGATCCCTACAACCGCGAACTGGCCCGTCAAAGCCGCTGGCGCATCGAGGCTGAACTCGTGCGGGACAACGCACTCAGCATCGCCGGCCTGCTCGTTCCCAAAGTCGGCGGCCCGAGCGTGAAGCCGTATCAGCCGGATGGCTATTGGGAAAACCTGAACTTCCCCGTTCGCACCTACGAGGCTGACAAGGGCGAGAGCCAATATCGCCGCGGACTTTATGTTTGGTGGCAGCGCTCGTTCCTTCATCCCAGTCTGCTCGCGTTCGACGCGCCCAGCCGCGAGGAATGCGCCGCCGAGCGGAATCGCTCGAATATTCCGCAGCAGGCGCTGGTGCTCCTGAATGATCCAACCTACGTCGAAGCCGCCCGCGCCTTCGCCGCGCGCATCCTCGGCGAAGGCGGCGCTGACACGACGGCGCGAATCACCTGGGCATGGCAGCAGGCTTTGTCACGCGCGCCGCGCCCCGACGAGATGAGCACGGCTCGAGCGTTGCTCGACAAGCACCTGGCGGAATACCGGCGCGACGCGCAAGCCGCTGACTCGCTGTTGAAAGTCGGTCTGTCAACGGCGCCGAAGGATGTTGATCCCGCAGAGTTGGCCGCGTGGACGAATGTCGCGCGAGTGATTTTGAATCTTCACGAAACCATAACCCGTTCCTGATCATGAATCCCGGCTCCGAATTGCGTCAGTTCGCCCTGCAGCAACAAACGCGTCGCGCTTTTCTCGGACGCGCGTCCCAGGGCGTCGGCATGCTCGCGCTCGCGTCGCTCATTCATCCGGCGTTGCTGCGCGGGGCGACGGCGAAGGCGTCCGCCAACAAGGACAAATGGACGGGCGTGGTAAATCCGCTTCATTTTCCGCCAAAGGTTAAGCGGATCATCTGGCTTTCGATGGCGGGCGGGCCGTCGCATCTCGAAACGTTTGATCCCAAGCCGAAGCTTGGTGAGATGCACGGCAAACCAATGCCCGAGAGCGTGACGAAAGGGAAACAACTCGCGCAGTTGCAGGGCAAGGAGCTGTTGTGCTACGGCCCGCAACTCAAGTTCAGGAAGTTTGGGAAGTCCGGCGCGGAGATTTGCGAGCTGTTCGAACACATCGGATCGGTGGTGGACGACATTTGCATCATCCGCTCGATGACCACCGAGGCGATCAACCACGACCCGGCGCACATGTTCATGAACACCGGTTCGCAGATCGCGGGTCGTCCCAGCATGGGCGCGTGGGTAATTTACGGGCTGGGTTCCGACGCGCAGGAGTTGCCCGGCTTCGTGGTGCTCACCTCGCTTGGCAAAGGCGGCCAGAACCAGCCGATCGCCGCGCGCCAATGGGCGTCCGGTCTTCTCCCCAGCCGTTTCCAGGGCGTGCACCTGCGCAGCAAGGGCGATCCCGTTTTGTACCTCGGCGCCCCGCCGGGCGTGAGCCGCGAGCAGCAGCACGACGTGGTCAAGGCCGTCAACGCCATCAATTCAAAATATGAAGCCATCGTGGATGACCCGGAGATTTCGACGCGCATTGCCCAATACGAGATGGCGTTTCTGATGCAGGCGAGCGTGCCGGAGTTGATCGACACCCGCAAGGAGCCGCAGCACGTTCTCGATCTTTACGGCGGCAAACCGGGCGACGGTTCCTTCGCCTCGAACTGCCTGCTGGCGCGCCGGCTGGCGGAGCGCGGCGTCCGTTTTATTCAGCTTTATCACAAGGACTGGGACCACCACGGCGGCGTGAAGGAAGGCATCACGCTGAAGGCCCAGGAAGTGGATCGCGCCTGCATGGCGCTGATCAGCGACCTCAAACAGCGCGGCATGCTCGAAGACACGCT
>QHPW01000159.1:10511-12745 GCA_003219675.1 Verrucomicrobiota bacterium | reverse complement strand
AATGGTGACCGCGGCGCGAGCTTTCGGATCCTCGATGCTCTTGAAGATGCCGTCTTTCTCGTTCAGCGGCTCGTCCTTGACATAGCACTGCGTCGTCCACTTTTCGCGCCCTTTCATTTTCAGCGCGAAATGAATGTGGGCCGTGCGGCCCGGATAGGGGACCGGTTTGATGGTGCGGAAGTAGTACTCCCCGGTCGAGCCCGTCAGAAACCGGCCGAAGCCCTGAAAGTTTCTGTCACGCGCGGCGTGAGTGTCTTTGCTGTGCAGGTAAACGCCCTTGTTGTCCACCTGCCAAATCTCCACCAGCGCGTTTCGAATCGGGTCGCCGCGCGCGTCCAGAATCCGTCCGCTGAGGTGGGTGATGTCGCCCAAAGCCGGCGTGACGCCGTCATTGACGATGATGAGGTCGTTATCGGTGTCGAGCGGCAAGTGGTCGGGATAGAACGGCCCTTCCGTCTGACGCGGCGTGCGCACGAGTTCTTCGGCGAAAAGTCCTGGAACGGTGAAAAGCGCGGCTCCCAGACCCAGGCTGCGGATGAAGCGCCGGCGGTTTTGGAAAAGAATTTGTGAGTTCATGGTTGTATGAGTTGACTGCGTTTTGTTGTTAATACCATTTACGCAAGCGGACTTCCACGCCCAAATCCGTTCCGACTTGCTGCTTGGAGGTGTTCAAATTGGCGAACGACGAATCCTGATTCCGGTGCCAGTGCTGGATTTGGTTCGCGTGATCACTGCTCCGCAATGCAATAAAGATAGTCATGTCCGCGCAGAAAAAGTTCCTTGCCGGCGACCGCCGCTGAAGCATCGAACCTTTCATCGAGTCGATTGGTGGCGAGTGTTTCGAGCTTTTCGGATTGCCTGAGGACGACGGTCGCACCGTTGCGGCCGACGAGATACACCCTTCCGCCGGCGCCCACCGGCGAGGCGTATACGCCTTGCAACGCTTCCAACCGTTCGGCATCGATCAGCGCGCGGCCGGACCTGGCGTCGAAGCAGGAGAGAACCCCGTTGTTGCTGGAAAGGAAGTAGAGCCTGTCGCCATAAAGCAAGGGGGACGGCACGTAAGGCGTGTTCTTGTTATGCCTCCAGACAATCGCCTCCGAATCGGTGAGATCGCCTGTGCCGCCGAGCCGAATCGCGAGCAACGCGTTTCCCTGAAAGCCGCTCATGCAATACACCATGTCACGGTCGGCGACGGGCGAGGGGATCACGTTTCGGGTAAGGCCGGCGCATTCCCAGAGAAGGTTGCCGGTCGCAATGTCGTAGCTGCGAATCCTGCCTGTGGCGCTGGTGACGACCTGCGCCCGGCCGGCATGCTCCACCACGAGTGGCGTGGACCAGGAGGTGCGCTCATCACGCGCCTGGCGCCACAACTCCTTGCCGGTCTCCGCGTTCAAGGCGACGATGAAGTCGTCTCCTTCATGGTCCCAGTTGACGATGATCGTGTCCCTGTAAAGCGCGGGCGAACTGCCTTCGCCGAAGCCCAGGGCGATGCGCATATCGCCAAAATCCTGGCTCCATTGGAGCTTTCCGGCCATATCGTAGCAATACAGCCCGCGCGAGCCGAAATAAGCGAAGACATGCTTCCCATCGGTGACGCCGGACGTCGAGGCGAAGCTGCCTCCATTCTGGCGATAACCTTCGTGCGGGACTTCCTCGCGGGCGGTTTGCCGCCAAAGCACCTGGCCGGTTCGGCGGTCGAGGCAGAGAATCACAAACTGATAGACTTCATCGGGCTTTTGCCCGCCGCCGAAGCCACCGCCGCCACGACGGCCCGGCTGATTCTGCGCTGGCGCATCTGCAGCGGCATCGGACTTTTGTGCCTCGGCTTTTTTGCCGGTGGGAATCGCGGTTTGGACAAACACCTGGTTCTCCCAGACCAGAGGCGTGGCCGAGCCATTGCCGGAGATGCGGACCTTCCACTTCACGTTGTTCGTTTCGCTCCACGCAAGCGGTGGATTGGCTTGCGGAGCGACACCGTTGGCACGCGGCCCGCGCCATTGCGGCCAGTTTTGCCCGGAAGAAGAAGAGGCCGCGTGCGCAGTCCACGCGCCGGCCAACAGTACTGAGGCAATCAGCGCAATCAAACGCGTCCACGGGAGGCGCCTGCCCTTCGGAGCGGCGATGGCGCACGACGGGGGAGAGCCTGGTGGAGTATTCATTTTCCGGGGCGCGACACCGACGGCGCAGTGGCGGTGCCACGGGTTTGCAGGTCCGGTTTGCGCCAGGAAATC
>QHPW01000159.1:8173-10468 GCA_003219675.1 Verrucomicrobiota bacterium | reverse complement strand
CAGTCCGGGGTCTCCGTTGTATCTTGTGGGATGAGATCGCCGATGGCGGTGGTGCGCAAGACCTGCGCAGGCTCCTTGTTTGGCTGCGCAAATTCTGCGCGAATCGGCCCTGAAACAGGGTGGAAATCGTGGATTCGCCATGCTGGCACGTCATGTGCGGACGGCTGTGACGCATCAACCAGGGTTCGCGGGGCGCGCCTCTGTGATCAAGCATAACCATCAGTCTACGCGGAGATTACTATATGAAGATGAAAAATTTGGACCAGGCACTGGCTCTGGCCGGCATTGCCGTGCTACTGGCTTTAGGCACCAGCAATCTTGCAGCCCAACAACGCCCAGGCGGAGGAAACGGCGATCCGGCGCAGTTCCGTCAACGCATGTTGGATAATTACCGTGAGCGGCTCGAAATCAAGAGCGACGACGAATGGAAAGCCATTCAGCCCCTGATCGAGAAAGTTGCGGACGCGCGGCGCGAGGTCGGTTTCGGCGGCGGTTTCGGCTTTGGCCGGGGCGGCCGGCGCGGCGGCGGAAACAATAATAACGACGCTCAGGCAGGCGCAAACAATCAGGGTGGCGGGCGTGGTTTCCGCGGGGGCGAGCCCAGTCCTGAAGCGGAGGAATTGCAAAAGGCCATCGACGCGAACGCATCGAAGGATGAACTGAAGGCAAAGCTCGCGAAGTTTCGTGAGGCGCGCAAACAAAAGGAAGCCAAATTGCAACAGGCGCAGGAAGAGCTCAGGAAAGTGCTTTCGATCAAGCAGGAGGCGGCGGCCGTTTTGAACGGGCTCTTGCAGTAACCGGATCGAGTTGAGATTCAGCCGAAGCCGGCGACCCGGAATCATGAGCGAGATGGCAAATCAGGAGTCCGCTTTGAAGCTGTTGCTCGACCGCATGGTGGAAGCCAAACAGCTTTCTTCTGTGGATGCCGAGACCCTGGCGCGCCAGCGGCGCTCGGGCCAGGAGACGCCCCCGAAAACCGAGGAAGACGTCCTCCGTTGGGTGGCGAAGGAATACGACCTGGCCTACACGGCGTTGGAGGAGGTCGATCCGGATCGCCAGCTTCTTTCTTTGTTTCCTGCCCGCATCCTGCTCAAGGAGCAGTTGCTTCCGTTGAGGCGAACCAACGGCACGGTCGAAGTCGCCACCAGCCGCCTCTTCGCGACTCAAGGGCTGGACGCGCTCAAAACCATGACGGGCTTGCGGCTCAAGCCCGTCCTCGCTCCCGCCGAGGCCATCGAACGCGAAATGAAGAAGCGCCTCGGCGTCGGCGCGGACACCATCGACACGCTGGACGAAGAAGCGCCGTTTCAAGTCGTTGATGAAAACAGGGAGGAAACGAATCTCGACAGCGCCGCTGAAGACGCGTCGATCATCCGGTTCGTCAACCAGGTGTTGAAGGACGCCATCGAGCTTCGCGCTTCAGACATCCATTTGGAGCCGTTCGAGGATGAACTGCGCATTCGCTATCGCATTGACGGCGTGCTGCAGGAGGTTTCGGTGCCGGCGCAAGTGAAACGGTTTCAGCCTGCCATCGTTTCCCGTGTAAAAATCCTGAGTCATCTCAACATCGCCGAAAAGCGCCTGCCGCAGGATGGGCGCATTAAAATCCGGCTCGAAAACAACGAGGTGGACATTCGCGTGTCGGTGATCCCGATGCTTCACGGCGAAGCGGTGGTGATGCGTCTGTTGCGGCAGAACGCGACTCTGCGCGGGATGGGCGAATTGGGCCTGAACACCCGCGAACTCGACTGCTTCCGGCGAGTGCTTGAGCTGCCCCACGGCATTGTGCTGGTGACCGGCCCGACCGGCAGCGGCAAGACTTCGACGCTTTACACCGCGCTCAACGAGATCAATGACTCGGTCCGCAAGATCATCACCATCGAGGACCCGGTCGAGTACCAGCTCAAAGGCGTGAATCAGATTCAAGTCTCCGAAAAGGCCGGATTGACCTTCGCGCGCGGGTTGCGTTCGATTCTGCGCCACGACCCCGATGTGATTCTTATCGGCGAAATTCGCGACCAGGAGACGGCGCAAATCGCGGTGCAAGCGTCGCTGACCGGACATTTGGTTTTTTCCACGCTGCACACCAACGACGCACCCGGCGCGGTCACCCGGCTGGCGGACATGGGGGTGGAGCCGTATCTGGTGGCCTCCTCGCTCGAAGCAGTACTCGCTCAGCGTCTGGTGCGCGTGCTCTGCCGGCATTGCAAACTGGAGGACAGTTCACCGACTGCCCAGGCGTTCAAAGCGCAACTCGGCATTCCGGCGAACACGACGATCTATCGCTCGGTCGGC
>QHPW01000159.1:1454-8154 GCA_003219675.1 Verrucomicrobiota bacterium | reverse complement strand
TTACGGCCGGCACGCGATTTTTGAATGGATGGACAGCGACAACGAAATCCGCCAATTGATTTTGAAAAACGCTTCCACAGACCAGATTCGCGACGCGGCCCGTCGCATGGGCATGTGCACGCTGGCCGAAGACGGCTGGCGCCTTGTGCGAATGGGAATTACAACGGTCGAAGAGGTGTTAAGCGTGACCACGGCCAAAGAAGTGGCGCGCAGCACGAAGAATGAATCGCTGGACGGCGTCGCGGAGGAGGAATCCCCGGCCGGCGCGGCGGCAAACCGCTGACGAACCAGACGCGATGCCCACTTTTCTATACCGGGCGCTGCAGGGTGACGGCACCATCGCCGAAGGCCAGCTCGAGGCGGGGGGGCGGCTGGAGGCGTTCCGCCAGATGGAAGGTCGCGGGTTGCGCCCCATCAGCCTCGCCGAGCGATACAACGGCAAACCGCAAAAGGCCCAACCCAACGGCAAGACGCAGAAACCCGAGGCGCCGAAAGCGGAGGATGTCCGCGTGGAAACGGCCAAAGGCAAGTCGTCAACCGCTCTTGCGCTCTCCTTTGGGGGCAGGAACAAATTTTCGTCGCGGATACTGGAGAATTTTACGCGCCTGCTTTCCAGTTTGTTGGCGGCGGGCGTGCCGTTGAGCCGGGCGCTGGTCATCCTTTGCAAGGAAGCGGCCTCACCCGCTGCCGCCGAGAAGTGGAAGGAGATTCACAACCTGGTGGTGGACGGCATGTCGCTGGCCGACGCGATGGCGAAATCGCCCGATACATTTCCTCGTGTGTATGTCGCAATGGTTGAAGCAGGGGAAACCGGCGGTTTTCTGGACGTGGTGTTGGCCCAGATCGCGGACTTTCAAGCGCGCGAGAAAGAGATGCGTTCCAAGGTCGTGGCGGCCATGCTTTATCCCTGTGTCCTGCTGTTCCTGGCGTTGAGTGTTTTAACGTTCCTGCTGGTCTTTTTCATTCCGCGCTTTCAGCTCATTTTTGCAGATTTCCACGCCAACCTGCCGTTGCTGACGCAGGTCATTGTCAAGACCAGCCAGGTGTTGCGCGGGTATGGATTGCTCGTCGTGCTGGGTCTCGGCATCACCGCATTTCTGGTTCGCAACTGGTTCGTTTCGCCCGTCGGACGGCGGACCTGGGAAGGATTGATTCTGCGCGTTCCCGCTGTGGGACCGCTTGTGGCGCAGTACGCCATGTCGCGCTTTTGCCGGATGTTGGGGACGTTGCTGGGGGGTGGCGTGCCGCTGATCAACGCTCTCAATGTCGCGCGGCGTTCCATCGGCAATCAAATCCTGGTGGACGCGGTCTCGAATTCGATCGAACGCGTCAAGGAAGGAAAGGCGCTGGGTCTCAGCCTGGCCGATTGCCGTACGCTCTTCTCCGGTTCAGTGTTGGAGATGATCTCCGTCGCGGAGGAGAGCGGAAAACTCGATCAGGAACTGGTACGCATCGCCAACGTGACCGAGGGCGACCTGGATCGCCAGCTCAAAACCGCGGTGGCGATGGCGGAGCCGATGATGCTTTTCTTCATCGCCGGCTTCATCGGGACCATCTTCATTGGCATGGTTCTACCCATTTTCACCTTACAGCAGTACGTCAAATAAAAACCTCTATCGGCGCATGAACATGATAATCAAATCTCCCATCCTGTTTCACCCTCACCGCCCGGCCCGGAAGGCCTTTACGCTGGTTGAATTGCTCCTGGTGCTGGTCGTTCTCGGCACCTTGGCGGCCATCGTCCTGCCCAAGTTCTCCGGCACGAGCGAGCGTGCCCGCAAAACCCAGGCGGAAACCCAAATTTCCACCTTCAAGACGGCGCTGGATATGTTTGAGACGGACAACGGTTACTATCCCAAAGGCAAAAGCGGCCTGATGGACCTGATACAACAACCGCGAGATGCCCAGAGTTGGCATGGTCCCTACCTGCAGAACGAGAGCGGCATCCCCGACGACCCCTGGCGCCACCCTTACATCTACGTGTGTCCCGGCAAACACAATCCCAGCTCCTACGATATCATTTCCATGGGACCGGATGGACGTGAAGGAACCGATGATGACATTACGAACTGGCAGAATCAGAAACCATGAGAGCTGTCGTGTGCCAGGGTTCACGCTGATCGAGTTGATTCTAGTCATGGCGCTGCTGTTGATTGTGGTTGGCGTGGCCTTGCCGTCTTTGAAAGGCTTTTTTCGCGGACGAAACCTGGATTCGGAAGCGCGCCGGTTTTTGTCGCTGACGCGCTACGGCCAGACCCGGGCGGTGTCGGAAGGAGTGCCGATGGTGTTGTGGATGGATCCCCGGCGCGGAGCCTACGGTTTGCAGCAGCAAGCCGGCTATACCGACGGCGACAGCAACGCGGTGCGGTTCGGGTTGAGCGAAGAACTGCGGATGGAGGTGCAAACCCCCGTCGTTGCCGCGCAGACGAATCCGCTGAACCAGACCATGGCGGGCACGGACAACACGCCGATGATCCGTTTTACGCCCGACGGTTTTATCGGTGAGACCAGTCCAGAACGCATTGGATTTCGGCAAGGCAAGGATGATCCGATCTGGATTGTGGAAAGTACGAATCGCCTGAAATATGAGATTCAAGCCAATGACTCCCCCAAGGCCCGCCGTTAGGCGCGCGCGCGCGGCCTTCACGCTGGTGGAGGTGCTGGCGGCGCTGTTGTTTATGGCCATTGTGATTCCAGTGGCGGTGGATGGCCTGCGTCTGGCGAACCTTGCAGGGCAGGTCGGGCAGCGCAAGGCAGCGGCCGCCCGCATTGCCGAGCGCATGCTCAATGAGCTGATCGTGACCGGCCAGTTGCGAGGCGCGACCCAAAACGGCGTGGTTCAGGAAGGGGCGCAACAGTATCATTGGTCCATGCGCTCGGAACCCTGGTCGCAGGACGCCATGCAACTCATCACCGTTCAGGTCATCTTCCCGGTCCAGGGCCGCGATTACGACGTGCGCCTGAGCACGCTGGTGGACAATTCAACGCAATGAACACGGCGTTTCCAGACTCGCGACGAACGCATGGGTTCACTTTGCTCGAGCTGCTGATCGCCGTGATGGTTTTCGCGATTGTGCTGGCCGCGATGAACTCGGTGCTTTACGGCGCGCTGCGTCTGCGCAACCGGGCGAGCGAATCCCTGGAGCAGGCGTTGCCCATGCAACAAGGACTGGCGATCCTCAAACGCGATCTCGAGAACATCGTTATGCCGGGTGGGCCATTGTCAGGCGTCTTTCAGACCACTGCCATCACCAACCTCGTGGGGGGACAGTCCAGCCCCGATTTTTACACGTCCACCGGATTGATTGATCAAACGTCGCCATGGGCGCAAATCCAAAGAGTTTCCTACGTCCTGGCTGATCCGACGAATCGCGCTGCTGCCGGCAGGGAGTTGATCCGTGCCGTCGAGCGCAATTTGCTTCCTGCGACTATGCAAGACGAGCCGGCCGAGCAGTGGCTGATGAGCGGCGTGCAGGGCATGACGTTCTACTATTACGACGGCACGCAATGGCGTGATTCGTGGGACTCGACGACCACCGATCCGACAACCGGCCTGACGAACAATCTGCCCAAAGCCATCAAGGTCCTGATCCAACTTGCCGCGCCGGAAACCGGACGCGCTTTGTCTGCGCCTGCGCCGGTTGAACTCGTTGTTCCTGTCGTCGTTCAGGCGCGCACGAATCGAACGCAGCAAGCCGGTGGAGGTTCACGATGAAACTCCGCGTCGCCGGCAAGGCATTTTCCGATCAACGCAGAGCGGTCCGGAACGGTTCGGTACTGATCATCGTGCTTTGGATTGCGTTCGGGCTGGTGAGCATTGCGCTGTATTTCGCGCACTCGATGTCTTTCGAACTGCGCGCGGCGGACAACCGCGTCGCCGGCATGGAAGCGGAGGAGGCCATCGCGGGCGCGGCGCGTTACGTCAGCAACGTCCTGGCGAACGCGCAGCGGGCTGGAACCCCGCCGGACACCAATGCCTACCGGTTTAGCGCTGTGCCTGTGGGCGATGCGGCTTTCTGGTTGATCGGACGCGGCAACCCTCAGGACCCTCCAACAACCGCGCATTTTGGCCTGGTCGATGAGGCCTCGAAATTGAACCTCAACACGGCCACTACCAACATGCTGTTGATGCTTCCTCGCATGACGCCGGAGCTCGCCGCCAACATCGTGTCCTGGCGCAGCAGCGCCAACAGCAACCCATCCGGCGGCGCGGAGTCGGACACCTACCTGAGGCTCAACCCGCCGTATATGTGCAAGAACGCGCCGTTCGAAAGCGTGGACGAACTGCGTCTCGTGTATGGCGCGGATCTGGACATCCTCTACGGTGAAGACGTGAATCTCAACGGGGTTCTCGATCTGAATGAGAACGACGGAGCGGTGTCGCCCCCCAGTGACGACCAGAATGGCCGGTTGGACCCCGGCATTCTCGAATACGTGACCGTTTACAGCCACGAACCAGGGATGACTACCAACGGCACGGCCCGCGTGGCGGTGACCAATGCAACTCAGCTGGGGACTTTTCTTCGCGGCGCGAGTGTGAACGTGCCTCCAGGCCGAACCTACACCAGCGTTTTGGATTTCTACTTTCAAAGCGGCATCAGCGCGGAGGATTTCGCAAAGATCGAAGACCAAATCAGGAATCCGAACATCGACGGCCTTGTGAATGTGAACAGCGCCAGTGTCGCCGTTTTATCGTGCCTGTTCAGCGGCGCCGGCGCCGACACCAACAAAGCGGTGCCGTTAGTGGCCTACCGCGAATCACAAGCAGGTCCATTGACCTCGATGTCCTGGGTCAAAAACGTGTTGGATGCGCGCGCCGCCCGATTGGTGGGCCCCTATCTCACAGGGAAGACCTACCAGTTCACCGCGGACATCGCTGCCGTCGGCCATTACGGACGGGGATACCGGCGGGTGAAATACATTTTCGACACCAGCGATGGCGCGCCGAGGATTCTTTATCGGCAGGACCTGACTCACATGGGCTGGGGGCTGGGCAAACAGACCCGGGACACGTTGCTGCTCGCCAAGGCGATACGATGATCAAATTGTTACAACAGAAACGCGTGCCGTCCTCGATTCTGGGCCTGGCGCTTGACGGAGGGCGGCTTGAAGGCGTCGTCTTGCGCCGTACCAACGGGTCGCTTCAGGTTCTGAAGAATTTCAGCATTTCCCTCACGCTGAATCCTCTGACCGGCGATCCGGAGCTGGCCGGTCGCGAAATTCGGAATCACCTGGACCAGTCGGGAATTCGCGAACGCCGGTGCGTGGTGGGCGTTCCGCTGAGCTGGGCGCTGACCCTGCAAACGAAAATCCCTGACCTGCCGGAAGCGGATGCGGCCGGTTTTCTGGAAATCGAAGCCGAACGCGGTTTTCCCTACGGCCTGGACACGCTGTCTGTCTGCCACTCGCGCTGTCGTTCCGCCAGCGGCGAGCAATACGCCACCCTGGTGGCCATTCCCCGAAACCACCTCTGGCAACTGGAAAAGGTGTTGAGATCGGCGCAACTCAAGCCGGTGAGCTTTACGCTCGGGATCAGCGCGTTGCAACGGGCGGGCAAGGAATCGCTGCTGGACACGCTGACGCTGGCCATCGGCGAGAACAGCGTGGATCTGCAGGTGACTTGCGGAGGCGGGGTTGGCGCGTTGCGCGCGTTGGATGGCGCCATCGAAACCGAAGGGGTGCAGAAGCGGCTCTACGCCGACCTGCTGGCGCGGGAAATCAGAGTCACCCTCGGCCAGTTGCCGGTTGAGTTTCGCGCCGCCGTGCGGAAGGTAAGAGTTTTCGGGCGGGGCGAGTTTGTGCAACGTTTTGCGAGTGACATCCGGCCTCGCGTGGAGTCGATGGGAATTCAAGTCGAACTGGTGAAAGGCTATTCGGCCGATGAGTTCGGGAGTCGCCTCCCTTCGGATACGGCGGTTTCACCGGCGCTCAGTTTGGCCGCAAAATACCTGACGGGAGCGCCTCCTGGTTTGGAGTTCCTCCCGCCGAAAACGAGTTCCTGGCAGCAAATCACCACCCGGTTCTCCTCAAAGAAGCTGGCGTGGGTCGGGGCCACAGCGGGTTCGGTCGGGTTGCTGTTCGCCGGGGCCTTCCTGCTCCAGCAGTGGCAGCTCACGCGGCTGCAATCTAAATGGACAACCACGGGGCCGAAGGTCAAAGAGCTTGAGGAGATGCAGCAACAGATCAGGAAATACCGCCCGTGGTTTGACGAATCGCTCCGCAACCTGAGCATCCTGCGCAAACTCACGGAGGCGTTTCCGGAGGACGGCGTGGTTTCGGCAAAAACAGTGGAAATTCGGAACCTCTCGACGGTCACTTGTTCCGGCACCGCCCGTGACAGCCAGGCGTTTCTGGGAATGCTCGACCAATTGCGGCATGCCAAAGAAATCGGCAACGTGAAGGTCGATCAGATGCGGGGCAAAACGCCGTTGCAATTCACGTTCAACTTTCAATGGGGTGAAGGAGGGGCCAATGAAAATTAAGAACCGGCAACAGGCACTGGCCATCGTCGCCATCGGCGCAGTCGCGTTGCTGGTGTCGGAGCGGCTGATCTTCTCCCCGCTTGCGCGCAGTTGGAAGGCGCGCTCCGATCGGATCGCGGAATTGAAAGAATCGATCCGTCAGGGCGCATTCCTGCTGGATCGGGAGCGCGCGATCCGGAGCCGCTGGGACAGCATGAGAACAAACACGCTTCCGAACA
>QHPW01000159.1:0-1139 GCA_003219675.1 Verrucomicrobiota bacterium | reverse complement strand
CGCCTAATAGTGGCACGGGCGTCCCGCCCGTTCGCTATCGACCAAAAACTCACGGGCGGGACGCCCGTGCCACTAGCACTGCAAGAAACTGAGTTGTGCCGGCGACTCGCGCGCCACGATTATTGCACTTCAGGTCCGCGCGGGTTGGCGGCATTCGGGCACAGCTGTCGGCGGGCAATAACCTCCCGCTCGGCAGGGCACGGTTGGGCCCTGTTTATCCTGGTGGCTTCCTGCGTTGTCTGTCGGGCGCAGAACACGAATGCTCCGGCGCGTCTGGACTATCAATCCTTTAAAATCATCACGGACCGGAACATTTTTGACCCAAACCGCTCGTCGCGTTCGGGCGGGCGGAGCGAGCCGCGGCGGCCGGCGAGGGTCGAGTCCTTCGCTTTGGTCGGAACACTGAGCTACGAGAAAGGAACCTTTGCATTTTTTGACGGAACGGGTTCCTCGTATCGAAAAGCTCTCAAAGCCGGTGACACCATTGCCGGTTACAAGCTCACCGAGATCAATGCCGATCGCGTCAAGCTGGAAGCCGACGGCAAACAGGTTGACCTGAGCGTCGGCATGCAGATGAAGAAACAGGACGAAGAGGAATGGCAGATGGCCGGCCGCGCCGAATCCTCCGGCGCTGCGGTTCCGGCGACGGTCTCGAGCGAGAAAGCCGATAGCGCTTCCAGTGGCGAGGCAAACGATGTATTGAAGAAACTGATGGAAAAACGTGAACAGGACCTGAAATGAAAACCATGAAGAACCTTATTCTCCTGGTGGCCTTTGTTGTCGCCTCGCCGGGCGCCGCCACCGGACAGCAAGCGGACTCGGCAAAGGACGGCAAGCAAGTGACCGCGACGGAACCGAAAAGCGGCGAGCCGCCGCCCGCCGGGAAGCCGGCGGCGGAAACGGACGGCAAAGCGCCGGCGGTACCGGCAGCCGCCGTGGCGGGCGCCAATGGGGACAAAGGGTTGCGTCTCAACTTCCGCGGCGTGCCGCTCGAGATCGTGTTGAATTATCTGAGCGACGCAGCGGGGTTTATCATCAACATCAAGCCGGGCACCGACGTGAACGGCAAAGTGGACGTCTGGAGCAATCAGCCGCTCAACAAGGACGAGGCGGTGGATTTGTTGAACACGGTCTTGAAT
>QHPW01000156.1:5172-6821 GCA_003219675.1 Verrucomicrobiota bacterium | reverse complement strand
GTCAATCACGGCGAGGTTGCCCAGGGGAAGCAGACCTTTGTTGTCCACTTCAATGGTATATTCGAGCACGTCGCCGACGGTGAGTCCGGGCGCGCCGTTGTCGGTGTAGAGGACGGAGGTTTTTTTCAACACCGGCACCGGGAACGGCAGCACGGTGGTGCCGAAGTCCAGAAAGGGATTGCCGGGGCCAGCCACGGCGGGATCTTCGCCCCACGCGGCTGTAATCAGCGTGCCGTCCAGCGTGTAAAGGCGCATCGCCGTCTGGTCTTTGTCGGGATCAAAAATGGTCCGCGATTCCAGCGCGCCCAGGTCGTAATGCACGTCATATTTATTGCCGCGCGGGTCGGTGAGCGGGCCGATCTTGTCGCCGTTGTAATCCACATAGACGCGCGTCGCCGCCACGGGCGTGACCCAGACCGGGCTGCCGTTTTGCGAGCCGTCACTGCTGCCCGGCCCCCAGGCGACCACAGCTTCCGTCGTCAAACCATCCTCCGGCAACAGCGTGAAGCCCCAGTCGTAGGCGGCGTCGGACGAAGGGCTCGCGCCCGCCGTTGACAAGGCGAAAAATTTTTGCCCGCCGGCGCTGGTGAAACGGGCGCCGGAATTTTGCGGCATCTGAAATTGAAACACACCGCTGGCGCCAGGCACGGAAAAACTCCCGCTGCTGACGCGCGTGGAATAGTTGATCGTAATCGCCGACGCGTTGGGGTTGTAAAGGTAAACGAACGTGGCGTTTCCGTTGGCTGCGGTGCCGACCGGCGTCACGTAACTGCCACTCCACTGGTTCGTCGGATAGAGCGTAAACCAGTCCGACGCGTAATGCGCGCCGATGTGGCCGATGACGAGGTTGACTTGCACCGGTTTGGTGGCGTTGACGCTGCCGCCCTTTTTGACGCCGCCATTGACGAGATAGGATTCACCGCGATTCAAGGCCACCGTGAACGGCGCCGTTGCGCCGGGACCATCCGTGTCAATCGTCACCGAAGTTCCATCCTGTTCCGCCATCACCATGAGACCGACGTACTGGAACAGCCCGTTCGTCATGTCCTGTCCCACCGGGCTGATGTAGCCCGTGCCGTAATCAATCGTCGCGGTGACCTCAACCGCGCCGGCCAGCACCGTGCCGGGTGTGGTGGCCCACGCCGCGCGCGAAACCACCAACGCCTTGGTGGCTGCCATGCGATCGCGCGCGTCGAAGAGCAGGTTCGCCGGGTTGCGCGGCAGGGGAATGAGATTGCGCAGCGTCAGCACCGTGCCCGCCGGGAACGAGGGCGGGTCGTTGGTGTAACCGGGAGGTATGCCGTTGGCATTGTTCCCGTCGCCCCAGATTTGCGTGGTGGACTGCGTCGGGTTGGCAATGTCTGTTTCGTAACCATCCTCCCACTGGTCGTAATAAATCACCGTTCCATCGCCGGTGATGACAACGGAGAAAACCGAATCCAGCGTGGTCCCCACGTTGGACTCCAGCGCGGTGAAGGTTTGTCGGATTTGCGCCTCCGGCATGGGCAGGTAGAAATCGTGAACCAACGTGGCGGCGAAGGCCGCCGGCAAAAGGCAGCCGAGCGCGCAGAACATCGCCGCCAGCCACGTCGTCAGCCGCCGGCGCCGACGCGCGTCCGCAAGAGGAGGACGGATGAGAGCGGCTTTGC
>QHPW01000156.1:0-4881 GCA_003219675.1 Verrucomicrobiota bacterium | reverse complement strand
ATTCGAAAGCACCCCGAAACGCGCCGGATCGGAGATCGGCGCTCCGCGGTGCCAGTCCAGTCGGGAGTAGTGTTAAGATGCGCCCATTACCGCCGGTGCAAGATTTCCGAGGACCCCTCCTGCCCTCTCCCCATCGTAAAGTTTTCTCTTCTTTTATCCGCGTTCATCCGTGTCCATCTGTGGTTTAAGTCCCCGCCAGCGCCAGCCTTAAAGAATTTGGCATCGCCTCCGCCGATTATCTGTGGTAACAGCAGTTTGAATGGAACCCCTTAAGGCAACTCGCGGCCAGGCCGTGCAAAGTTTTTCGCGTCCCCGGCTCGATTCAGTGGACGCACTGCGCGGACTGGTCATGGTCCTGATGGCGCTGGATCACACGCGGGATTTTTTCTCCAATGAATTGTCGTTTGATCCGACCGATCTCGCGAGAACTCATCCGGCGCTGTTTCTGACGCGCTGGATCACGCATTACTGCGCCCCGGTTTTCATGTTTCTCGCCGGCACGGGGGCCTTTCTTTCCGCGGCACGGGGCAAAACCCAAAAGGAACTGTCGCGGTTTCTGTTGACGCGCGGCCTTTGGCTGGTGTTGCTGGAACTGACGTGGATTCGGTGCTTCGGCTGGCAGTTCAACTTCGATTACCATTTTGCAATGGGGATTGTGATCTGGGCCATCGGCTGGTCGATGGTGGCGCTGGCGGGACTTGTCTTTCTGCCGGTGCGCTGGATCGCGACGCTTGGCCTCGTGATGATCGCCACTCACAATCTGTTTGACACCGTTGCGCCCGAAACTTTCGGTAAACTCGGCTGGCTCTGGAAGATTTTCCACAGTGGCGGGCTCCTTGTTCCATGGGAGGGCTATCGCTTTGTTGCGGGTTATCCGCTGATTCCCTGGATTGGCGTGATGGCGGTGGGTTACGGTTTTGGTTCTTTGTTGCTCCGCGAACTGTCCGAACGGCGCACGTGGCTTTTTCGTTTGGGCGCGCTGTTGATTGCGCTCTTTGTTTTGCTTCGCGCGATCAACGTCTATGGCGACCCGGACCGATGGTCACCTCAGAAGAACGTGTTGTTTACGTTCTTTTCATTCCTTAATTGCCACAAATACCCTCCGTCGCTGCTTTATCTGTTGATGACGTTGGGCCCGTCGATCGTCGTTCTCGCGTTGCTCGACCGCGGGACGCCCCGTTGGCTCAAACCGGTATTGGTCTTTGGGCGTGTTCCGTTGTTTTATTACTTGCTCCACATTCCCCTGATTCATGGGTTGGCCGTCCTGTTTGCCTGTTTCCGGCACGGTCACGCGGAATGGTTTTTTGCAAATCCATCCATGAACGGACCTCCGTCGCTGCCTGCGGACTACGGCTACAGTTTGCCGGTCGTCTATCTGATTTGGATTGGGATTGTGTTGGCCCTTTATCCCTTGTGCCGATGGTTCGCCGAAGTGAAACAACGCCGGCGCGAGGCATGGCTGAGTTACCTTTGACAGGGCGAGGGTTCTCGGAGAAGTTTGCGCGGCCTTTCGTCCGCGCATTGGGACCCTGAACGGTGGGGCGAGACTCCGTCGAGCCCTGATCTCCGAAAGACAGAAAATCAGGGCTCGACGGAGTCTCGCCCCACCTCGGTTCATGGGAAGCCCCCTTTCGTTTTTCGCATGCATTGGGACCATCCAAGGTTCATGGAGAGCCCCCACGACCTCACAATCGCGCATTGGGACCATGAACCGCTGCGCCTCACAGAGGCGCGGTCCGGACCGCGGGTCTGCGACCCGCAGCCTGCCCGGTTCATGGAAAGGGAGAATCCAGCGAGCGCTTGCGAACGATTGAATCGCGCCGTCCGTCCTCGAATGATTTTTCGGAATGATTTGAACCAAATTGAGTTGGCCGGCGAAAGCGGAGCCGGCTGGCAGCCAACAAAAGGTTGAAAAGCCGCGGCATTCTTCGCAGTCTTTGCGCATGAAGTTTGCCGGACGGGCCGGTTGTCTGTTGGCGGTTGCGCTTTTGTTTTTCGGCTGCAAAAAGCCGGACGGGACAGCAGCGGCGGCGTCGCCACCTGGTGAGGACGGTCCGACCAACGCACAACCTAAGTTGCCCGGGACAAAGCTCTGGCTCGGCGCGCAAGAACTGAGCGCGGAGCTGGCGCACACGCCCCTTCAGGTGCAAACCGGCATGATGTTCCGCACGAATATGGCCGAAACGGAGGGAATGTTGTTTGTCTTTAGCGTGCCGCATCGCGCGTCGTTCTGGATGCGGAACACGCTGATCCCGCTGTCGTGCGCCTATATCGGCAGCGACGGCACGATTCTCGAGATTCATGATATGAAGCCAAAGGATGAAACGCCGATTGAGGCCGGGACGGACAAAATCCAATACGTGCTCGAAGTGAACCGTGGATGGTTCGACCGTAACAAGGTCTCCACCGGTATGGTGGTTCGCACCGAGCGCGGTTCGTTGAGGGAATCGTTTTTTGGACGACGTTGAGCACTCGACTGGCGCCGCTCGCATGAAAATCGCCCTCGCCCAAATCAACACCACGGTCGGTGACTTCGCCGGCAACGAGGCCAAAATCCTCGACGCGTATCGGCGGGGAGGCGCTGCCGGCGTGGAAGTCGTTGTATGTCCTGAACTGGCCACCACCGGCTATCCGCCGCGCGATTTGTTGCTCAAGACCGGTTTCATCAAAAACAATCTCGCTCTGCTCGACCGGCTCGCGGCGGCGACAGGCAAGGTCGGCTTACTCGTGGGCTATGTCGGCGAAAATGCGAAGCGACCCGGACGTGAATCCACCAATTCCGTCGCGTTGCTGCACGGCGGAAAGAGACTGGCCACACGCGCCAAAACATTGCTGCCGACCTACGACGTGTTCGACGAGGACCGCTATTTCGAGCCGGCCACGGAAAATGCTCCCGTCGAGTTCAACGGGCAGAAAATCGGCCTGACCATTTGCGAAGACGTCTGGAATGACGAGGATTTCTGGCACGACCGGAGGTATCGACGCAACCCGGCGGTCGAACTGGTCGAGGCAGGCGCGAAAATCATCTTCAACGCGTCGGCGTCGCCGTGGCACCTGGGCAAGAATCAGACCCGTTTCGAGATGTTGCAAAGGCTGGCGCTGAAGACCCGCACACCGTTGGTTTACTGCAATCTCGTCGGCGGCAACGATGAACTGGTGTTCGATGGGTGCAGCCTGGCTTTCAACGGGTCGGGCGGCCTCATAGCACGAGGCGAACTGTTCGCCGAGGACTTTGTCGTCGTGGACACCGGCAACAACGGGTTGGTCCCGCCCGACAGCAGCGTGGACGAAGAGAAAGTTTTCAAAGCGTTGGTGCTCGGCCTGCGTGACTACATCCACAAATGCGGTTTCAAATCAGTGGTGCTGGGCTTGAGCGGCGGTATTGATTCGGCGTTGACCGCTTGCCTCGCGGTGGCCGCGCTGGGCGCGGAAAATGTTCGCGGCGTTTCGCTGCCGTCGCAGTTCTCGTCGCAAGGCAGTCTGGACGAGGCCAGTGCGTTGGCCGAGCGGCTCGGCATTCAATACGACATCATTTCCATTCAACCGCCGTTCGAGGCGACCCGGGCGCAACTCAAGGCGGTCTTCGAGGGTCGGCCGGAGGACACAACGGAAGAGAATATCCAGGCGCGGCTGCGAGGCGTGACGTTGATGGCGTTGTCGAACAAGTTCGTCTCGCTGCTGCTGACTACCGGCAACAAGAGCGAACTGGCGGTCGGCTACTGCACGCTCTACGGCGACATGTGCGGCGGGTTGGCCGTGATCAGCGACGTGCCGAAGACGATTGTTTACCGACTGGCCCGCTGGATCAACCGCGACAAGGAAACTATTCCGGCAGCTTCCATCACCAAGGCGCCCTCGGCGGAGTTGCGCCCGAACCAGACCGATCAGGATTCGCTCCCGCCTTACGACGTGCTTGACGGGATCCTGGACGCATACGTGGTGCAGGGCAGGTCCGCTGCGGAAATCGTTTCAGCCGGTTTCGATGAAGCGACGGTAAAGCGCGTGGTGCGATTGATTGATTTGAACGAATACAAACGGCGTCAGGCGGCGCCGGGTTTGAAAGTCACGAGCAAAGCGTTTGGCGTCGGGCGGCGTATTCCCATCGCGCAGAAGTATCGGGAAGCGTGACAGCCAACCGCAGGGTTCGCAGTCGCGGGGCCGCAGTCTTTCGCTTACTTTGGGAGAGAGGATTTGAAAATGGCCGTCGTTTGGATCTTCAGGCCGGGGAGGAGCGCGGACTTGAACACGACGCCTGCGCCATGCGTGGCCGCGGGCGTCTCCGCGTTTCGCGTCAAGAGATACACCTGGACGGATTTCACTTCAGGATCGACAATCCATAATTCCTTCACGCCGGTCCGGGCGTAGATTTTGCGTTTGGAACCCTTGTCGTAGCGCGCGGTGCCGGGAGAGAGGATTTCCACGACCAGGTCGGGCGCGCCTTCAATGCCGTGCTTGCTCAGAATGGAGCGCCGCGCGTTGGAAACGAAAATCACGTCGGGCTGAAAAACGTTGACGTCGCTCAAAAAAACGTCGAGTGGAGAAATAAAAACCTCCCCCAATGGCTTCTTTTCGAGAAATTGTAGAATCATCGCGTATATCCTTCCCGCGATGTCCTGGTGAAACATGTTCGGCGACGGTGACATGACCAGTTCTCCTTCGACGACCTGAAAATAAGGCGGTCCCTCCGGCATCTCTTGATAGTCGTGGCGGGTAACCAGCGGTGCCTTTGCCTGCAGCATGGCGCCAGACTACGCCGGAGGTTTTACACTGTCAAATCACCGAAACGACCGGTAGTGCCTTAATCTGGTTGTAGCGGCGGTCTGTGACCGCCGAAAACGGCGCTCATAGAGCGCCGCTACAGTTTAGATTTGAAATTAAGGC
>QHPW01000155.1 GCA_003219675.1 Verrucomicrobiota bacterium | reverse complement strand
CGGCGAGTTCCTCGGCTTCCTCGCCGCCACGGCCGAAAATGTAAGGGTCGCCGCCCTTGAGCCGCACGACGGTGTTGCCTTCCTGTGCTTTGGCCACCAGCAACTCGTTCAATTCGCCCTGCGGAATGGCATGGTCTTTTGAGCGCTTACCCCCGAAAATAATCTCGGCCGTCTTCGGCGCCAGGCGCAGCAGATCGGGGTTCACCAAAGCGTCATAGACCACCACATCGGCGCGACCGAGCAATTCCGCGCCGCGCAACGTGAGCAAGCCGGCGTCGCCGGGTCCGGCGCCGACCAAATAGACCGTGCCTGTTGCTTTCTTCATCCCTGCCCACTTTATGCGCTCGCGACGATTCCGGCAACGACACAGACGAACCGTCGTGAGGCTGTTTTTGAACGAGAGCAACCCGTTCGTCTTCTTCGACGACATAGCGAACAATCCGGGGCGGCTCGCCAAACATGTCCGCCCGTATTCGGAACTGGCCGCCGACCTCAAACAAAACAACGTTGCGCGCTATAACTTCATCACGCCGAACGTCACCAACGATATGCACAGCCTCGCGCTCGACAGCAGCAGTAAAGAAAAACAGGGTGACGACTGGCTGACGCGCGAACTGCCCGCCATCTTGTCCTCGGCCGCTTACACCAACAATGGAGCGCTGTTCCTGACCTGGGACGAAGACAATGGCAGCCCCATCGGGCTGATTCTGCTCTCGCCGTTGGCCAAAGGACACGGCTACGCGAACAGTGTCCACTACACGCACAGCTCGTTGCTGCGGACGGTGCAGGCCATTTTCGGCGTCGAACCATTTCTCGGCGACGCGGCCAACGCGACCGACCTGGCGGATTTGTTCGCCGCCGACGGCTTGCCTTTGGCGGCTTCGCTCAACTTCACGAACGGCCTGCCGCGGTTGACGTTGAGAGGAATCCGCGCAGGCGGGACGAACGTGATTGAGGCGTCCGACAATCTCCTGGACTGGCTGCTCCGCACCAACATCGCGTCCGGCCAAGGGCTCGGTTTCCTTGACATCACCGCTACCAACAAAAGACAGCGGTATTATCGCTCCTTGGAATTTCGCTGAAAAGGTGATTCACTCTTTCAGTTCCGCCGCCAATTTCTCTCCCAGAGCGATCGGCTCCCGCAGGCCGCCTTTGGCTTCGCCCCGGCGGACGCCTTCGCCGCGAAACCAGACGGCCCGCAACCGGATTTGACCGCCGACGACTTCGGCGTAAGCGGCAATCGGACTTTGGCAACCGCCGCCCATCCCCATGAGGAAAGCCCTCTCGGCCGTCACGCACTGGTGGGTATCGAAATGATTCAGCCGCTCGCAAATGACCGCAATGCGTTCGTCGTTCGCGCGGATCTCTATGCCCAGCGCGCCCTGCCCCACGCACGGCAGCATGACTTCGGTGTCCAGAATTGTGGCCGCCAAACCCTCCGGCACCGCGTCGCCTTGCAAACGGCCTTCGGTTGCGGCGCGAAAATGCAGCCGTTCCAGCCCGGCCGCCGCCAGAACAATTGCGTCGAGCTCGGGTTTGTCGGCCAGCTTTTGCAAACGGGTGATGATATTGCCGCGAATCTCCACCACGTTCAAATCCGGCCGATGCGCCAGCAACTGCGCTCTGCGCCGCGGACTGCTGGTTGCCAGCGTCGCGCCGCGCGACAAATCCTCCAGCGAACTCGCCGGCTTGAATCCGCGCCGCTGCGATTGCCCCGGCGCCCACTCGGTGGCGGCTGTGTTCGCTTCTTGCGCGCGGAGATGCCCGGCGTCGCGATAAATCAGCGCGTCACGAACGTCCGCGCGCTTGCTGACGGCGCCAAGCCTGAGGCCGGCGGGCAATTCGGTGGGCAAATCTTTCAAACTGTGAACCGCGAGGTCGGCCTGATGTTTCACCAGGGCAATTTCAAGCTCCTTGGTGAACAGCCCTTTGGGCAGCGACTCCGCGGGCCTGGCCAAAGACACTCTTTGCAGTTTGTCGCCGGTGGTTTTGACGATCTTGATTTCGAACTTCAGCTTTGGAAACGCCGCGCGGCATTGATCGAATGTGAGGCGCGCCTGAGCCAGCGCCAGCGCGCTTCCGCGTGTGGCGATGACGATGGGTTTTGAAGCCAGGGGCATGGATTCAGGTGGAGGCTGCGGGGCCTCACTCATGACCGAAAGCCGGACGCGAGCCGGGTGTCAAACGCGAATGCCGTTCGGCGCCCAACAGCGCTCGGGCCTTCTCCCGAATGATCGCTTCGCATCGCGCGATCTCCGCGCGGCGCTGCTTGAGGGAGTCGTCGGCGATGGCCTGGAGGTCGTCGATGTTGTAGAGGTAAACGTTCTCCAGAAAGTTCACCTCGGGTTCGATGTCCCGCGGCACCGCGATGTCGATCAGCAACAAGGGCCGGTTTTTGCGGAGCTTCATGACCGGCTCCAGTTTGGCGCGGTCGAGAATGTAATGCGGCGCGGCGGTGCTGCTGATGACGATGTCGATTCTTTCAAATTCCACTGCCCACTCCCCGAAATGAACGTCGCGTCCGCCGAGTTCCCTGGCCAGGGCTTCCGCGCGGTCATGGGATCGGTTCGAAACAAGGATGCTTCGCGCGCCGCGACTGAGGAGCGCGCGCGCGGTTTTCTCGCTGGTCTCGCCCGCGCCGAGGACCATCACCTGCCGATCATGCAACGCGCTGAAAATTTTCTCCGCGAGTTCCACCGCCACCGACCCCACCGACACGCTTCCCCGCTGAATGTTCGTCTCGGTGCGGATTTGCTTGGCGACATTGAACGCCCGCTGAAATGCCTTGTTTAAACGGCTGCCGGTGTGATGGTGCTCCAGCGCCAGGCGGTATGCCGTTTTAAGCTGGCCGAGAATTTCGGTTTCGCCCAGCACCATCGAGTCCAGACCGCAGGCGACCTTGAACAGGTGCTCGACGCTTTGCGGCTCGCCCAGTTTGTAAATCTCGTCATTCAACGGACCCCGATAGCCGCACGAATCGACGAGGAATTGCCGCAACGCCTCAAACGTCGAACCGTCCGCATTCGCCGTCACCGCATAGAGTTCAACCCGGTTGCAGGTGGAGAGAATGACCGCTTCGTCGGCCGTGCCGTTCGACCGCAGCCTTTGCAGCGACTCCGGAATTTTCGCCTCGGCAAAAGCAAACCGTTCACGCATCTCGACGGGCGACGTGTGATGACTCAGTCCGATGACGACAATGGGCATGGTCAGAAAACGCGGGATGCGGAACCCGGAATGCGGAATGACACTGAAGCGCGATGCTGCGCGCGGCTCTCGGCCCTGGATTCTCGGCTCAAGTGGGTTCGCATAGCATCAGCGATGAATCGGCGAGACCGCTCCCCAGGCGAAGCGCCGACCCCCTTGTACGAACCGCCAGTTCATGATCAGCAACGCGAGATACAGCAGCCAGACCAGGATTGACCAGTGCACTTTGGGATCGTCGAGATAGCCGACGCCTTCGGGCAGCTTGAGCCAGACCGGGCCGATCGCCAGTCCGGCAGTGAGCAGGACGAATCCGCTCACCATCAACCCGCGGATCACCCGTTCCAGCCGCTGAATCGGCGGCAGCAGGGAAAAGATCGCGCGCACCTTGTGGAACTTCAGGTCGTGTTCCTGGGTCAGATACATGAGCGCCGCGATTGAACTGAGCCCAAAAGCGCCGTAGGACAGAAGGATTAAGGCGGCGTGCAGGCTCACCCAATCGTGCTTGAATTCGGGGTGCGCCCCATACGGATGGTCCAATCCC
>QHPW01000023.1 GCA_003219675.1 Verrucomicrobiota bacterium | reverse complement strand
CTCCGGGGGGCCGCTACTGAACAACAAAGGTGAGGTTGTGGGGGTTCTGGTTGCAGGCATGAGTGAGCGCAGGTTCTTTGGTAAAACCGGCAGACTTCCCCAGAACGTGAACTATGCAGTCAAGACGGTGTATCTCAATCCGCTGCTTCAGGAGGTGCCAGAATTGGGAGCTAAAATCAAACACAGCGACAAAACGGAAGTGCAAACACTGGACAAAGTTGCTAACGAAGCTTTGCCCTCTGTTTTCTTGGTGGAAACATACCGCTAATGCAATGACTTCATTACTCAATTCACTCAGAGGTTTTCACGTCATAAAAGCGGCGGCGCACTTAGACACGATTCGTGGAAACCAAAAAAGCGAAAATGATTTCACTCGTTTCCTAGGTGTCGGTGGACTCCGTTTCCTTCAACATTCATCTTTCTTTGGAAAACCCATGCTTTTCGGGGTGGAAACCGCTTCGTTTCCTGTTTCGTTTCCCTTCGTTTCCTGTTTCCACGCCATAGGTGTCATTTTGGAAACGAAGCTCAGGGCCGACCGGTCAACACGTAGTCACGGCCTTCTTTTTCGAGCCAACCCGCCATCATGCCCTGCTTGGCCAGCTTGGAAACCTGGCCTTTGGACAGCCACCGCTTCGAGCGCCCGGCGACGGTCGTTTTGAGGTGGCTGCTTGACTGGCGCGGATGTAGCAGGCGGTCAATCCGAAGCGTTTATGGCGGCTCCGGGTGTGATTAAAAGTGGGTGAAAGAAAGTAGCGATTGTTGAAGCATAAAATGTACAAATTTAGCCACATCGCTAATTACAGTGGGGATGACGAAGAAAAACACACAGCCAGCGACGTTGAGCGCACAGGAATTGCAACTGATCGAGCGCTTGCGCGAGCACCCGGACTTAATGGAGCGCTTTCAAAGCATTCTTGAACTGAGCGCCAACGCCGATGGCCCGGTGAAAAGCGCTGATGAGGTGGAAGGGCTCTTGATTGAGGAGATGCGCCGCTTGGGTAACACAACCATGGGAAGCTGGGCTGTTAGTGCCGAGAAACGATTGGGAGAACAGTTGGCGCAAAAGGACGCGTCGGCTCGCGCGCGTAAAAAAAAACGCTGAAGTGGTGGTGTGTATTCGGGCTGGTAAGTGTCAGAGAGCGGGTCTGGCGCAGCAGCGAGAAAAGTTACCTGCGCTTGTTGCCCAGAGGAATTGGCGTCAGCCCGCGAGGTCGTTCCCTGCGGTTGGAGCGGGCGTTGACGGACTTTGGTTGCGAGCATTCATTTGGGCATGCTGCAGCGCGGGTGCTCGTGCGGGAAGCGACTTTGACGCATGCGCAAAGAGCGGCCAAGAGGCTTGAGGAACAATATGAAGAGCCCTTTCGCCTCTTGCCTTCGATAGGAGCCGAACACGTCGTCGCTGAGGCGGATGGAACGATGATTTGCACGGTTAGCCCCGGGAAACGAAATGGCAAAAGGCCGCGGGATTGGAAAGAAATACGTCTGACGGCAGCGCAAGCCCAGGGCCAAGAGCAGGCGTTTTATGCCGCCACCTTTAGCGGAGTCGATGAAGTGGGACGCCGGTGGGGCCATTGCGCGCGCAGTGCGGGTTGGGGCTTGAACAGCCAGATTCACGCGCTTGGGGATGGAGCGGAATGAATCCGGTTACAGACGCACGAAGTGTTCGGGCGGCAGGGAATCTTTTTGTGCGATTTCTTTCATGTCAGCGAATAACCTGGGGGCGGCCGCTGAGAGTTGCGGTGCCAGTGCCCCGGATCGATGGCGTCGAACCCAACAAGCTCGCCTCAAGCGTGGTGCATAGGATAAGGTCATTGAGGCCTTGGCTGAACATCTGGAGCCGCCCTCCACGCCGCAGGAGGCGTCCCCGGTGCGTAATGGGCACCGGTATTTGACAAACCGAACCGACTGCCTGGATTATCCACGGGCACTGAGGTTGGATTTGCCCATTGGATCGGGAATGATTGAGTCTGGACACCGGCACGTACTGCAAGCCCGGCTCAAAAAGGCGGGAGCTGCCTGGCTGGTCGAGCATGCAGATCAGATCGCAAACCTGCGCGTTCTCAGAGCCAACCGCCAATGGCTCAGTTTGTGGAACTAACCTCACCCACTTTTAATCACACCCGGCGGCTCGCCGCGCATCCTGCTCGGAGCTTGATCTGAACGTGTGTTTGTGTTAAGCAGCCAACCTCGTGAAACGAGGATTCGCGCTCTTCATTTTTGTTGTTGCGTCATTGGGATCACTTACCGACGTCTGCGCGGAAGTATGTCCCGTCTGCGGACGTGTTGTCGCTTTTCCCCAGGTCCACGTTTTCCCAAGTCAGATTCGTCACGTCCGTCAGGCGAGCGCCCAAGTAGTAACCGCAGAGCCGTTCTCCATTCATTGTCAGCCGTCAGAGCCTCGTCACCTCGGCTGCCACCAGGTCATTCATCCGCACTGACGGTTACGTCCAGACCTTCCGCGCCGGCCAGAGTGCCTTGAATACGATCGGACGTCAGAAAGACTTCACATTCGAGTTCCAGCGCCAGCGCCACGTGCAGCAGGTCGAATCCACGACAGCCCAGACGTTCGGTGTGCTTTTCGCAGAGCGTTCGGGCACGCATCAAGGCTTCGTCACAATCCGCGGCGGCTTCAATGAACCAGCCCCGCCCAACCCACCGTTCGATGCGCGCTAATGCCGCATCGCGTTCACGCGCAATCGCGGCGCGTTGACCGCTTCCGGCGCTGCGACGCAGGTGAACCGCGCGATGTCGAATGGCGTCGGCGACCTCAATCCCATGCACCGGGAGGAAAAACAACGGCGGAAAATCAAGCCGCCTGAACTCCGCCATCGCTGCTTTCGAACCTGGCTCATCCGCGACCAGCTTCACCATGAAACTCGTGTCGGCGTAGGCTCTCATCGCCGCGACTCAAGGACGATTTTCGACAGAGGGATTTTGGACTTCGGCAAGTTCTTCTTCAATTTCACGTCGTCGGAGTTCTTGGTCAGCTCGCGCCGTGGCGGGTTGGATGATCCACAGCGACTGGCCGTTGTCGGTGACCTGCACGGGCCTGCCGGTGCGCGTCATGCGCTTCACCTTGAGCGGCTCGCGGAGCAGCGTGCGTAGTGTGACCGTTTTCATTTGTCTGACAGTACTGGCTGACAGCCATGCCTGCGAGCGCCGCCGACATGACAATCGCCATCCACGCCCGGCGCATCACCAGGAAGGACTTCACGCGAGTGATTTGCCGAAACACAGGCTCGTGGCCGGCGATGAGAGGTACTCGCCAAAGAGCGGAATGCGCGCGTACCCCATCGCCTGGTACAACTTTATCGCCGGTGCGAGACGCGTTCCCGTCTCCAGCACGACCCTCGTCACGCCGAGCAGCCGCGCCTCGCGCTCGAGGGCCTCGACGAGCGCGCGCCCGATACCTCGGCCGCGGACGGATGGGTCCACGTACATTCGTTTGAGTTCGGCGGTCACCGCGTCCAGCCGCCGCACCGCGCCGCAGCCGACCGCCACGTCGTCGAGATAGGCGACCACGAACGCGCCGTCGCCTGCCCCGACCTGCGCGCCAGTGAGCGAGAAATGCGTGGC
>QHPW01000022.1:10012-14417 GCA_003219675.1 Verrucomicrobiota bacterium | reverse complement strand
ACCGTAGCTCTCCGAGGAGCGCACGCCGTCTGCGTGCCTTTCCGACGGCCCGCCCGAAACCGACTTTGCCTTGAAAATGGATTTTCATGCCTCAAAATCATCGGCTTCTGATGTAGGCAATCAAATCCGCCATGTCCTGAGGTTTGAGCACGTTCTCCAGACCTTCCGGCATCAACGAGAGCTTTGAGCTGGTCAGTTCCTTGAGGTCGCTGCGCAAGACGACTTCATCCTGGCCGCCGGCAGTCCGCAGGGTGATGCTGTTCGGGGTTTCCACCGCAATCATGCCGCTGATTTCACGGCCGCTTTTTGTGACCGCAGAATAATTGATGTATTTGGTTTCGAACGCCTGGTTCGGGTCAAGGATGGCCACCAGTAAAGTTTCCACAGGTTTGTTCGCAACCGTTCCCAAATCCGGCCCGAGGTTGGTCCCCTCGCCCTTGAGTTGGTGGCACGCGAGGCAATTCTGGCGGTACAATGCCACGCCGCGTTCCGCGTTGCCGGGCAAATGGTTTACCGCCGCGTAATCCTTGACGAGCTTCTGGCGATCCGGGTTCCTGGCGGTGAAAAGTTTCTCTGCCTGTTCGCGAATCTCCTCCAGGGCGTGCCTCATCAGGCGTTGCTGGTGGACGGGGCTGACTTCGGCGGCGGCAATCGTCCCGGACTGAATCGCCGCGAGCAGCTCGCGGACCCACTCGACGCGACTGAGCGCGGCGTTCAACACTTCGGTGCGCAACGACGGTCCATAATTCTTCCAATCGCCCAGCAGTGCTCTGCCGATTTCGGGCCGGTCTATCTGCTTCAACCGGTCCAGGGCCGCCTGTTGCAATGTCGCGCTGAATTGCGGTCGCAATATTTCTCCAAGACGCCTGACATCTTCCTGTCGCGCGCCGGGCGCGCGGCCCAACAACCGGATGGCCGGCAGTCGGTCCGCCTCGTCGGCAGAGGCATTCTCCACTGTTTTGCGCGCGTGATCGAACAATCCACTTAGTTTCCCGACAGCTTCCTTCAACGGCTCCGAGGCGTTCGCCTGAAGTTCCTTCAATCCGCTGTCATGCCGCTCGAGCGCATCCAGGAATGCGGCCGTGGCGGTCATTTGCCACGATGCATATTGCTCGCCGGACGGTTGGGCGAGTTGCCCGACGGCTTTCGCCACTGACGATGCGTCGCGGGCAGCGACGGCCAGATTGAGCAATTGCGCCAGCAGGTCGGCCGGGGGGCCGATCTTGGCGTCGGCAAGAATTCCGTCCAGGATTTCCGGCACGTGGCGCGTCGCGGAGGTGAGCACGGCGGTCTGCAGGTACGGATCGTCGCGGTCTTTCAGCGCGATTTGCGTCAGGGCACGGCCTGCGCGCGGGTCGTTCCATTCGCCGAGTGTGAGGGCCAGTTGGTAGCGGACCCGTGGGCTCGGATCATCAACGACGCGCAGGAGCGCGCCGGCGAGCTTGCGATCCACGCCATTCTGCAAGGGAACGCGAAGGAACGGTTCGGCCAGACGCACGGCAAACTCCCTCACCGCAGGGTGGCGGTCCTGCAATCCGTCACAGGCAATGGCCGCCGTCATCATCCCCAGACCTTCCAGGGTGCTGAACACCTGGATCCGGGCCTGGGGACTCGAGTTGTTTGTGGCCGCGCGCAGCAAGCCGGACACGGGCGGTTTTTCGTCGCACCAGACCAACATTCGTTGCGCCATGTCCCGCTCCCAGCCGTTGGCGCCGGCGAGCCGCTGAATCAGATTTGTGGCGTCAAGCCGGTCGAACCGGGGGTCGTCGCCGGCGCGCAAGTCGGGGCGATTTTTCAATTCGTCCGGGAAATATTCCGGATGCTCGATCACCAGCCGATAGATGTCGGCAATGTAAAGCGCGCCGTCGGGCCCTGTTTTGAGCATCGTCGGGCGGAACCAGTTATCGCTGGAAGCGAGGAATTCGCGGTCCTGTTCGTCCGGCGCGCGTCGGCTGGTGAAGGTGACGCCGTTGGGTTCTAGAATTTCACGATGAACCACATTTTGAGCCGGTTCGCTGATGAAGACGCTGGTTGCGAAATCCGGGCCGAACAGGTTATCGCGGTACGGGGTCGCGCTGTTGGCCGAGGTCAGATTGTTGGCCGCCTCGGGCCAGTTGAAGCGTTGCTGTGGGCGGCTGAGGGGAAAGACGCGTGTTGAATTGGGATAGTTCGCCAACACCTGCTTCGTCTTCGGCACCGCGAGCCCGGCATTGCGCGCCAGGTAACGCTCCGGCAGAAAGTAATGCCAGAGCCAGGTCGGGTTTTCATTGCCAAACCAGTTGCCCCAGTCGTCGCGGCGACGGCCAAACTGGGTCTGCCCTTCCACCAGTTCAAATTCGCCGGTGTCGGGTTCGAATCGCAAATCGTGCCCGCGCAAATTGGCCGACTTGCCCGTGGAGGCGGACCGGATGGTGCCGCCGCTGCCGCCGTTGGCTGCGTGGACCCAGTTGTCGAGCCCGTATTCGAAGCCGTTGACCCGATGCTGCTGATTTCCCTGGTTGAAGCCGACCAGGATCGGTTTGCGCACGTCGGCCCTGCCATCACCGTCGGTGTCTTCCGCGTAAAAAATCTCCGGCGCGGCGCTGATGAGCACCCCCTTGCGCCAGACCATGATGCCATTCGGGAAATTAACGTTCTCCAGGAACACCGTTGCTTTGTCGTAGCGGCCGTCGCCGTCGGTGTCTTCCAGGTATTTGATGACGCCGCCCGGTTTGTAGCCGCCGACGCGAGGAAGCGGATTGGAGGATGACGCGGATTCTTTCCCCCTCCTCAGGTCGGGAGTTACGGACGAATCGGGAAGGCCGAGTGGGTAGTCGCGCATTTCGACGATCCAGAATTTTCCGTCCGGTCCCCAGTCAAACGCGACCGGGTCGACGACCAGCGGCTCGTTCGCGACGAGTTCCACCTTGAAACCGGACCGCACGCGGATGGACTCCAGGGACTCCTGCGGCGATTTGGGCGGCGGCTCGGCGATGCTTAACAGTTGCGCGAACGAGCGCCGGTCCACTTTGTCCTGCAAATGCGCGGTTTCTTCATTCTGCACCCACATTTGTTTTGCATGAAACCAGGCGCCGTTGTTCCGATTTGTTCCGTCGCGAACGATCATTGGAATTTCGCCCGGCCCGTCACGCCGGCCGCTGGTGACTTTGAAGCTCCAGCCGCGTTCCCAACCAAGCCAGGTTTTTGGCGTGGCGATAAACCGAAAAGATCAGGTCGTCATAACCATCGTCGTTGATGTCCACGAAACGAAGGCCGTTGTCACGGCCCTGGGCATCGACAATCGAAGTGTTTGGTGGCAGGGCGTAAGACAACGGTTTCCACGATTCTTCCTCCTCCGACCAGGAAAAGGCGGCGTTTTGGGATTCATTGCCAACGATCAACTCGCAACGTCCATCGTGGTCCAGATCGCGCAGGCGAACCCCGCGATCGCGCTTCCCGCGTACCGGGTCGCCCGTCGCGGTCAGGACCGGTTTCCCATCGACGACCAGCCCGTTCAGCAGTGGGCCGTCTTCGATCCACTCGGCGCCGTCGAAGCTCCACGCCTTTGCGACGGCCTGGTCCCGGATCAACGCGCTGATGTGACCATTGGGATGAACGATCCCGAATTTCACGCCGGATTCCTGTCGATTCCCCTGAGGATCCTGAGTGACCAGGGGCACGGGAAAGCCGGTCGTGATCCATTTGCTTTGCTTCGGATTCCAAACGCGAGTTTGCGAGAACTGCTGGTTGGCGGAAATCACATCCAGGTAACCGTCATGGTTCAGGTCGACGAGCCGAACGCCGTTGTCCTGGCCGTTGTCGGCGCGCAGCGGGCGGGAGGCCAAAAGGTTCCGGTCGAGCCGATCCTGGGCATCGCGGAAGTTGAGGAACTTCACTTTGCCGCCGTATTTCCCGTCTGCATAGTCAATGAACTCCACGAGTTGTTCGGGACGGATCCAGCCGTGTGGATGAAAGATAAAGGTGAACACCCCCTGCTTGAGCACCGCTGCGTCCAGCGCGGTTTTCCAGTCGGCGACGGTGGTCGGGTTGTTCGGCCCGTGGGCGTTGTTGGCCTCCCAGTCGCTCGGGACCATGGCCGGGAATTCCCAGCAGAGTTTGCCGATGACATAAGGATAGGGATAATCCTCGATCGTGGTGCCAAACCATTTCAGGCTGAGTTTGGTGATGGTGTTCGTCTCCGCCGGGAAATATTTGCGGAACCCCCCGTCCGCGTCCAACGACTGCGGGCGGGCCAACGACCCGTCGTTGGACGTGGTGAGGTTCATCACCGAGGAATCGACGGTCAAAAACCGGTCCGCTGAACTGACGCGATTGAAGATATCCGAGTAAAAGCGCGGGCTGGGACTGTTCATTGAATCGCAACAAGGCATCCGAAAGGCGACGGGTTTGTTGCCGGGAATACGGT
>QHPW01000022.1:8879-9937 GCA_003219675.1 Verrucomicrobiota bacterium | reverse complement strand
GTGTGAACCTCGAAGGACAGACCTTCCTTGAGCCAGGCCTGTAACTGTGGGCTTTGCGGGTCAAGCTGATTGCAGAAAATGCTGACCGGCGCCCGTCCGTCGATTTTCTTGAGCCTGTCCAGGATCGGCCGAAGGAACGTTTCGTACTTCTGCGGCTCGCGCATGTCGTCGATGGCGAGGATCACCACCGCTTCCACGCCCGGCTCGCCAACCCACTGCGGGGTGATCAGTCTGGGAAAATGCAGATCGACGTAAAAGGGATCGGTGTCATCGAGGTAAGTCAGTCGGTTGGCGTTGGCCCCGCCAGGGAGCCCGGCGGCCGCAACGACCGAAAGAAGGGTAAGCGCCGTAAGAATCCGTGGAATCATGGAATGATAAAGTAAACCCCCCCGCCAACGCCTGAGCGAGCGGAAACTAAAGTTGCGATGATGGTTTGACCAGCGTCATGAACTCCAGCCGGAACGACAGCCGCTCGGAGTTCGCCGCGGAGGCGAGTCCCGGCGCGACGGATTGAAGCGTGAGACTTCTCAACCGAATAAAGGGAGAGCTGTTTTCAAGGTCGGCAACGAACGCGCCGAAATCGCTATAGTATGCCGTGCCGCTGATGGAGTAACTTTCGGCCTTGTAGGAGACCCTCGGGGGGATGTTCAATTCCACGTCCTGCGGCGGACCAAATTCGGTGATGTTGATATCGTGTCTGCTGCCGAGATCGCCCAGGAAATTGATGGCCCACCGGAACAAATCGCCGTCCGCCATTTTGGCCTCGAAGCCAAGAAGCTCGCGCCTGCCGTTTTCGAGCTCCGCTCTGAACTGTTCGACCTTCGAGATTCCCGCCTTGGTGAAGTTCACCCGATTCTGCGCGAGGGCGATTTTATTCGTCTGGTCCTGAATCATGGCTTGGAGGAAGCCGATGAGTTGGAACTGGATGAACGCCGCGACCGCCACGGTGCCGACCGCGAAGAGGATGAGCTGATTGCGCTGTTCCGCCGTCCATTTATTAATATTTGAAAACCCTGTCGGAATAGATGCATTCGATGGTAAACATCTGAAACGTTCTG
>QHPW01000022.1:6070-8845 GCA_003219675.1 Verrucomicrobiota bacterium | reverse complement strand
TCTTGCGGAGATGTTCCTTGAAATAAGGATTGCCTGCAATCGCCTGCACCGCTTTGTCGATGGTCCTGGTCTTCGCATCACTGAAATCTCTTCCTTGAATGACCAACTGTGTTTTCTCCGTTGCGACGCCGGCCTTTCCGACTGTAACGGTCTGTCCATTTTCGACCACGGCTTTGACTCCAGGGTCGCTGACGACGCTTTGTACGAGGCTGAGGTGGTGGAATTGGACATTCGGGACGGTGGTGTATTGCAGGGCGCCCAGAGCCGGCGCGAAGAAGTAACGGTTCGCCGCCAGTTGCTTCAGAGAGGTGAGTGTTCGCCCCATTTCCACCGCCATTTTGGCGGTGGCAATGGCCTGGCCGGAGTTCTTTTGCAGCACCTGCAGTTCGTCCTCGTACCGCTTCACCTCGACCCCTGCGCGCTGGATTTTCAGACCGAGGAAACCCGCCCACAAAAGCATTAAAAACACCGCGCCCGTCGACGCCCAGCGCGCGCGTCGCACCGGGTCGCGCCGGCGCATCTCGGCGACTTCGCGTTCTTCCGCCAGCAAATTGATCCGGATGGAATTCGGGTCGAGGCTGCCCAGGCCCAATCCAACGGCGACAGCCAATTGCGGGCCCTCATAGTCCACCTCGTTTTTTTGTCGCTCAGGCAATTCCAGTTCCCGGCATTTGGCCGGGGTCCATGTTTCACAGGGGATTTCCAGTTCGGCCTCCAGGCTCTGGAGAATAAACTGTGACCGCGCCACTCCGCCGGACACGACGATCTCAGTGACCTTCGCTTCGGATTGTGTTTCGAAAAAATCAATCGACGCGCTTAATTCCTTTGACAGCGTGGAAATCAAGCCGTGCACTTTGGCCTGGAACTCATCCATTTTCCCCGACCTGAGGTCCGCGGTGCCGGTTTTTCCAAAAAAATCGGCGAGCTTGCCCGCGCCGACATTCACCAGGCGCGTCAAGGCGAGTTCCCCGTTCATCAGCACGCCGATGGAGGAGTGGTTGGCCCCGATGTCCAGCAGCGCCGCCACTTCGGCGTGCGAATCCGAGGGCAGAGCGCGCAAGGCGTTCACCACGCCAATCTGGCTGAGGGTGATTTCCTCCACGACGAGTCCGGCATCCCGGGCCGCCTCCTGGAAGGTCTCCACCAGACGCCGTTTGGCTCCGCCCACCAGAACTTTGGCTTTGCGTCGCGTCCGGGTGGTTCCACCCGATTCGCCCGGGACGGTTTTGAGGTAGCAATCAAACAGAAAATCCGGCAGATCCTGTTGAAGGTAGGTCTTGGGACTGAGTTTGATCATTTTGCGAAGATCCGAAGCGTTGGAAGCCGGCAATTCAGCGTGGCTGAGCCATGAATCCCCCGCGCCGATTGCGATCACACCGGGCCTGCCCGTCGCGCCCAGGGCGGTGACCACAGCTTTGAAGTGGTCTGTCAGAAGTTCGCGGGAAGGGGATTTCTCGTAGATCGGTGTCTCGATCAGGACATATTTGAGGAGTCTGATTCCCGAGCCGCCGCGCCTGACGTGGACGGCCTTGGTGACCTGGTAGCCGAAATCGATGGCCACAATTTCATCTCGCCTGTGCCGTGGTGCTGTGAACAAAGGCATAATGAGGATTATGGTTATAACGCCGTATGAGCGGATTGCAAGCGGTCCACGCGCCGGGCGAAGGCTTTGAAGCCAGGCCCTCGGTCAACGGGTTGCGGCCGCATCGGCATCTGGTGCACGCGCAAATTTAGCCAAACCTGCTCTCTTGGCCAATTCTTTTCACCATCAGAATGCAGTTATTTTGTCGTGGGCGGATCGATCCGAAACGAACTCAACAGCCTGCCGAACGATAAATGATAATCCGCGAACCTCGAGGTGTTTGCGGTCAGCTCAAACTCAACGGTTCCCCCCTTGAAAGCGACAAATGCGAGTCGGGAAGAAGCCGACGTCTCCTGCCCCACCATGCGTTCGATGTCAAACGCCACTCCCTCCGAGCCGCCCGCGTAGCACTTGAACTCATCGCTGATTCTCGCCTGGGGATAGCGTTCGAGCAACTGTTCCCGAAGTTGTCGCGGATTCAGTTCCGGCTTTGCTCCATTCTGGCCCGCCTGGATTTTGAAGCTGATTCCGGCGCGCAGGTCCTCCGGCAACAGGTGGACTGCTTTTTTGGGCGCGTCCGGCCTTACGCTCCATCGCGTGGGTGGCAGAAAGGAAAACCGGTGGCCCTCCGCAAGCAGAACATAAACGGTCACGACGCCGCGCTCAGGGATTTCCAGGGTCTCAGTGACCAATCGAAATTCCTCCTCCGCCCCGACCGCCTTCGGCCAGGGGCCGGCCAGGCAAGCCAGGCAAAACAGGGTCCACTTCAGAAAAAGCGTTGCCTTCATTGCGTCGAGTTGGCTTGCGTCATATTCCAGGCCGCGCGAATCGCTGTGCGCAATTGCGGCGTGCCCGGCGGCAGCTTATTCACATCCTTGAAATTGAAGTCAAACGAAAACGCGCGCTGCTGCGGCGGAGAATACACCCCGGCTCCTCCAAACGGCGACGTGGCGATCCGGCTTGGAAACAGGGCTGCCAGTGACCCGTTGAAAGTCAAAATCCGCGAATTCCAGTTTTCCATCAGGCGCAAAAAGTTCTCCAGACCGCCGCTGTAGTAGCTGCCGTCGCTGGGCACAATCCCCGCCAATATCGCGGCATTGATTGTGGTGTCGTTGGCGACACGACTGCTGTTGGTGCTGTTCCCGTCGGTCCATTTGTCCGACAGGATGGTGATGGCATCACAAACAAGCGAC
>QHPW01000022.1:0-6021 GCA_003219675.1 Verrucomicrobiota bacterium | reverse complement strand
CGTACAACGGATTGAGCGTTGCAATCGTCAAGCCGGCCGAGGGGAGTATTTGTCCGTGAACCAGGCTTACGCCGGATTCGGTTGAAACCGTCTGCGTGCGCAGGTCCGCCACGTAAAGAATCTTCACCGGACGCCCCAGCGCCGTGGTTAAACCGCCATAGGAACTGTTGAACTGTTGCAAATCGATTTCGGTTGCCTGGACCATCAGCGAGCCGCTGCCGCCTGTTTCCCGACTGTTAAGGAAGGAGACGTTCGTGTTTACAAATGAATTGATGTTGGTCCAGTCAATCGTCGTCGCAAAATTGTTGGAAGCGCAGCTCTTGGCCGTCACGGTGGTGTTGCTCACAAGAATCACCAAATCCGCCTTGTTGAAGTAGCGCTGCAGGCCCACCAACGAATTGATCGGCTCCGAACCAGGAGGAATTTCGATGAGCGCGTGAAGGTTGGTGGGATTGTTATCGGTGCCCAGCGGCAGATTCAGCGAACTGACGTTCCAATCGTGCTCCGCCTGATAGGTGATCGTTCCCAAGGTCCGGACGTTAGGATCGTTGGGAGAGTTGTCGTGGAGAATCTTCTGCGCGGCGGTGACATGATCGAGAAACGCCACTATGCGCGGGCTCGACGGCTCGCAATAAATGCTGCCGTTGCTGTGGACCCGCCCGTTGAACGTCATGTCGTGGGGGTTGGGGCAAATCTCCAGGTCCAGCGCATAGAACACGCCAAATTCGAACAGCGGAATGGAAGCGATCTGAATCTCCTGCCGGACGGCCGAGGTGATGTTGTGTCCCCACGCCGTGTTGCGGGCGTTTGAGATCACCCGATAGGTGCTGGCGTAACCTTTGAACCCGCTGTATTTCCAGTTCAAGTCGGTGTATTGCCACGCCGTCAGTTTGGCCACGTAGGTGGCATTGAGCACGCCGGAGGGATCATCGAACTCATAGTCCGCCCAGTCACTGACTTCGCCCGTCGTTGGAACCAGGTTGCCATTGCAACGACCTTTTCCGTCGCCGCCTCCGCGGCTGCGACCTCATTGTAGTATTCGTTGTAACGCTGCGTCAGATTGCTGTTGGTTGTGGTCCAGGCGAGCACCCCGCTCAACAACAGGAAAAGGACCCCTGTAAAAACCAGCACCAACGACAAAGAGAAGCCACCGTTGCGTCGCTTGTTTGATTTGGTTTTCAACTCAGCCGTTTCTGTTCGGTCCAAACCCGTCCGGAAGGGAACGGCGTTGCGTTCATTGCGTCGAGTTGGCCTGCGTAATGTTCCATGACGAGCGAACAATGGTGCGGACCCAGGGAGTGCCCGGGGGCAGCATGGTGTTATCCAGAAAATTCGGGTCGAAGGAAAACATCCGCACGGGCGGGAAATAATAGGAGCCGGCCTCCCAAGGGCTGGTGGCGGTCTGGCTGGGAAACAAGGCCGCCATGGACCCATTGAACGTCAGGGTGTGGGAATTCCAGTTTTCCAGCAGGCGAAGGAAGTTCTCCACCCCGCCGCTGAAGTTGCTGCCATCGCTGGGCACAATCCCCGCCAGCACCGCGGCGTTGACTGTTGTGTCGTTGACCTGGCTGCCGCCGTTGGGGTCGGTCCAGCCACCTGACAAAACCGTGAAGGCGTCGGCCACCAGGCTGGCAGGAACGGTTTGGGACGTGTTATTCGTTCCGAGGCTCGAATTCGGGGCGTTGTAGTGGCCCAGGACGTAAAGCGGATTGAGTGTGGCCACCGTCAGTCCTGCCGCGGGGAGGGCTTTGCCGTTGACCAGACGCACCCCCGGTTTAGTCGAGGAAATCTGCGTGCGCAAATCGGCAACGTAAAGAGTCTTGACCGGACGGCCGAGCAGGCTGGAGAGGTTGTTGTAGTTTGAATTTGTAGCGAATTTTGCAACGTCAATTTGCGTGGCTTTGATCGTCTTGCTCTCGCGAGCGTCGTTAAACGAGACGTTCGTGTTCACAAATGAATTGATGTTGGTCCAGTCAATCGTCGTGGCAAACCCATTGTAAGCGCCGCTCCTGGCGGTCACGTTAGTGTTGCTCACCAGGAGGATCAAATCCGCCTTGTTGTAGTAACGCTGCAGGCCCATCAGAGAACTGGTCAATTCCGTGCCGGGGGGAATTTCAATCAACGCGTGAAGGTTGATCGGATTGTTATTGGTGCCGAGGGGCAGGTTCAGGGAACTGACATTCCAATCATGTTCCCGTTGATAAATGTTCGTCCCTAAAGTGCGGTTATTGTAAGGATCGCTGGGGGAGTTGGTGGCAAGAATCTTCTGCGCGGCGGTCACATCGCCCGAAAAGGTCACGGTGACCTGGTTCGGCATGGAATAAATCGTGCCGTTGCAGTGAACCCGACCGGGGACGGTGAAGTTCTCCCATAAAGCGCACAATTCCATGTCGAGCGAGTAGAACACGCCGAATTCAAACAGCGGAATGGAGACAATCTGAATCTCCTGCTTGACGGCCGAGGTGATATTGTATCGGGACGCTGTGTTGCGCGCATTGGAAATGACCCGGTAAACGCTGTTCGAGCCTTTGAAGCCGGCATATTTCCAGTTCAAGTCGGAGTACTGCCATGCCGTCAGTTTGCTCACATAAGTCGCATTCTGCGCCCCGGACGGATCGTCGAATTCATAACCTGCCCAGTCACTGACTTCGCCCGGCGTCGGCACAGTCGCGCCATAGTTGGCGAGGTTGGCGTCCACCCCGTTGACCCCGGAACTTTGGAAATCCGCGGCGATACTGGCAACGACTTTTTCCGTCGCTGCCTCCGCGGCCGCGATTCCATCGTAATATTCGTTGTACCGCTGCGTCAGATTGCTGTGGGTCGTGGTCCAGGCGAGCACGCCACTCAACAGCAGAAACAGCACCCCGGTAAAAACCAGAACCAAGACCAAAGAAAAACCCTCGAGACCCGGTGTGCGCGATTTGATTTTCATTCCTGTGTGTATCCCCGACGCTTCGTGACATGACACTAGTGTGCAGTCCCTGACGCTTCTTTACAATCACGCCGACCAGGCTGAAAAGCACCGCCCCTCACTCTGCCCTCTCCCCATCGGATGGCGAGAGGGCGGCCGAAGGCCGGGTGAGGGGCATTGTATGGGTAATTCCGTGGCATGACACTAGCGCGGGCGATGAACCACCCGGGTTTTCAACTGGTAACTCTTGTAATAACTGGCCGGACCCACCGGCGTGTTGGTGTTTCCCAACTGGAAATATTGCAGCGTCACGCCAATGACCATGTTGTTCTGATTGTTGGTCAGGATGTTTCCCAGTGAATCCTGTCCGGTGAAAACCAGGTTGTTGGTGATCGCGGCCGCCACCACCAGAGCGTTGGTCGTTCCATTCGTCACCCGCTTGAGTTTCTTGTCCGCGGCATCCCAAAAATACCGGATGAAAACGTTGGTGTCCGTCGAAGGGTAAAGCTGGAGGGCGCTCCCTTGTTTCGCCGCGCCGTCCGCGACTCGGACAAACGAAGAGACGTCGCCGCTGCCGACCAGGATGATTTTCGCCGAAGTAATTTCCGAAACCAGCCGATCGGTCGTCAGCCGGACTGCGGCCCCGGCGCTCAATTTCGGTTCGGTGATTTGCACCACGCGGATGCCGAACAAATTCGTGGCCAGAACCGCCCCGACCACCATCAGGAAGATCGTTGACGCGGGCCACCTGTGTTATGTGCGTCGCGGATTTTCATTGGTCGGGCGCGCGATAGGTGATCAGGCTGTTGGTGAATGGCCCGCGCGATGACACCGACCAGACGCAGTCCACCCGCACCATTTTCAAAGGCGGGTTGGTGGAGATCAGGGTGATGGTCGTCGTGTTGGTGGCATAAACAGCGTTGGTCCCGTTCAAGGGAATGTCCAGGTTGGTGATCGTCACCGGGAAATTGCTCTGCACAACGTCGTCCACGGAGGGGTATGCCAGCGGGTCCCATTTGGCCGCTCGTGTTTGTTCCAGCCTGCGCATCGCCATGGACTGAGCCGCCGTCGAGTAAGTGGTCCATTCAGCCCGCCGGCCGAACAGGATAAATCCATAAAGAAGCCCGCCGATGCTGATGCCGGCAATGCCGATGGAAATCATCGCTTCGACCAGAGTAAAAGCAGATCTGAGTCGCCGTGGAGCGGGTTTGAACGAGCGGCTTAAGTTCATGATCGACAGGTTGCAAGGCTTTCCAACAGTTGCAATCCCAGGATTGTCAGCAAGGAGTCTGCCATACCGCCCTTGCTTTCCAAGCCCGTTATCAGCAGGCCGCTTCCAGCAGGGTTAATCCGGTATGCGGTTGAGCGTGTAGTAGAGTGTGTCGTGCCAAAGCTCCTCCCCCGCCGCGCTGGCCATGCCGACGATGCGCACGGCGGTGACGTAACCGGCACGCCAGCCGTTTAATGTAAGCTTCACCTTTAGCCGATCAGGCGAGGCGCCGGCCTTGGCGACCGCGATCGGCGTCGCGCTGTTGTCCCTGCCATTGTGGTCGATCTCCGGGGAGCCGTAGCCGCCAGAATATTTGTAGTCGAACTGGCTGACTGAACCTCCTTCACTTCGAACGGCGTCTCGCCGGTGAATCCCGCCCGTTCCAATGAATATTCCATGGGCGCGGATGTGGACCATGCGCGCTTGCAACCGCCGACATAGAGTTTGCCGTCCGGCCCCAGGGTCAATCGGTTTACCGCGCCGAGAAAACCCTTCATAAAGGGCCAGACGGCGCCCTGCCACTCGCTTTTTACTTTCTCCAATGCCACGCGCATGACGACGCCGTTTTGAAAATCGCCGACCAGCATCTGCCCTTGAAACGGCCCGAAACGATCATCGTTGATGACGGTGATGCCGCTGGCTGAAGCAGACAGCTTGCGCGGAAACCAGACTGCGGGAGGTTCAAAATCCTTGGGCCGCGCGTAGTCGGCGTACGGCGCGGGAGACGCGGATGGAAACCCATAAAATTTTCCACGTTGAAGATGATTCAATTTGCAGGTCCCGACCCACTCTCCCTGATTGTCGGTCGCGAAAAAATCCCGGCTCGGCCCGAAGGCCGTCCATCCATTCGGCGCGCGCAGGCCGCTGCAAAAGCCCTCCAGTCTGCCGCTGTTCGGACTGAGCTCCACACACCAGCCGGCGAAGGGGACCTCCCACCGGCCGCGCTGTCCGGCGAGAAGAACATAGAAGTTGCTCGCCCCGTCTACCAACGGCCCGAAGGCAAAGGAATGATAGTTGCCGGTGAACCCCCAGCCGTCACTGACGGTTTCGTACAGGTCGGCTTCGCCGTTGCCGTCCGTGTCCACTAATCGCGTCAGTTCACATTTCTGCGTGACGTAGATTTGATCGTTGAAGACATGGAGTCCGAGCGGTTCGTTCAAACCGCGGGCGAAGCGCCGGTACGTCGCCTGGGTTGCAGGTCCTTGCGGATCGTGCACGATGTAAACCTCGCCCGGCCACGTGCAGACGGCCAGATCGCCGTTGGAAAGCCATCCCATTCCGCCTACCAGCAAATCCATCTCCTTCGGCACGGGAAAATGTTCGATGCGATAATACGCGTCACCACCGGCAGGATGGTTGAAGCCGGGGTCGCCGGCAAACACCCGGGCCGCTGATGCGGCTGCCCGCTTCGGGAAACTTGCGGCGAAGTTGATTTCGCCGGGTGTCCTCGGCCCGTTTGCCAAAGTTCTTTCCACCTGGTCGGCCTCCGCCTTCCCGGCGCACACGGCGCTGAAAATCTCGACGCTGAGGTCATGGGTATGGGCAGGAATCCGGAGATAGAAGCGCGCCTCATGGCCGGTCACACGGCGGCGCCGCAGTTCACTGTCGAATCTGTTTTCCGCCCAAACCTCGTCTTCGTAATCAACCGCCTGGTCGGAAAAATCCCATGACACGCTTCCACCGGACCGCGCCGCCACGAGTAATACGTCGCTTTGCCGTGAGAGAACAAAGCCCGATGACTCCCGGTGTGTCGCTTTGGCTTTGCCTGGCTCGGCATGGGCGAGAAATCGCAATTCCTCGGTGCAAGGGCTGATTTCCATTTGCCGCGCGACCACTCTCA
>QHPW01000003.1 GCA_003219675.1 Verrucomicrobiota bacterium | reverse complement strand
GATTTCCTCAACTCCATCTGAGCCGCCAAGGTTGCGACCGTTCCCGGAACGATTCAGTTCCTTTTCGGGAGCACACGCGCCCACGCGTGTTCCGACCGGCGCCCTCGCCGGTCGGAGTCCCGCGCGCGCAACCGGCCCAATGACACGAATTGGTTGTGTGCGGCAAAGTGGCGGGCGAGGGCGCCCGCCACGGCACGCTCGTTATTGGCTATCGGCCATCGGCAATCTCAACAGGTTAACGTTTTTGACCGTTCAACGTTGTCCCGTTTGCTCCAGCGCGCGTTCAATCAATGCCTGTTCTCGCGATCCGTAATTCAATTTCATCGCCTGCTCGCGTGCTGCCGGCGTCATCTTCTTCCATGACTTTTGCAGCGCGTTGACTATTTTATCGCCGGCGGTTCTCGCGGCCAGCTCCGCGAATTGAAATTCCAGGAACACAAGGCAGAGCCCGTCTTCGAGCACGCGGCTGTCGGGGTGTTGCGGAAAATCTTTCTTCAAGTTCAACGCCTGCACTCTGGCGACGGTCTCCTCCGGATACCCGAGTTCGCGCAAAATTTCTCCCGCCTTGTCCGCGTGAAATTTTTTCAGATCACCGCGGGGAATCATACACCAGCAGAGGTGTTGGCAGCGCGCCGACAGGCGTAAATCCTCGGACGCGTCGGGACAAAGTATTAACACCCAGTCCGTCAGGCGTTCGGCATAGATCAGTTCGCGCGGGCGGGCAATGCCCTCGACGATTTCGAGATTCGGATCGCGCGAGTTTTCGCGGTCGAAGCGGCGGATGGCGGCTTCGAAACGCGCCGCGCCGCTTTTTGTCTGGTTCACATCGTCCGGCATGGTCACCAGGTTACCAGAGAGCGTATCTCGCGGCGAGCCGTCTCTCCGCCTCGATCGCTTGTTCGCGTCACTCCGTGCGCGCCGGCGCAGAGGGTTTTAACCACGGATCAACACGGATGAACACGGATTCTTTCAGCGCCGAGACACGGAGACGCGGAGATAACCGAGCGCAAGCGCGATGACATTGACGTGATCTTCAGCGGTGACAAAAGCAAGGCGCGCATCGTTGGGCGGTTCGCGCCGAAGGAAGAAGCCTTCGTGCGAATTCGTGTACCTTCGTGGTTACAGCCCTGAACCGGCGCTATTATTCGTCATTACTGAAGATCGCCTGGAGTGTGTTAAGGTCGTGGCGTTGGGTGAATTTCTGGAAGGACTCGCCAGCCTGGCGATGACGCAAGTAGCCGTTCAAAATCCTTTCCAATGTCGGCTTGAGTTGCTCAAAGGAAATTCCCTGGAACACCTGCCGCCCGACGGCCTGATTCCCGCCGAAGCCGCCACCGACGAAGACGTGATAACCTTCGACTGTTTCGCCGGCTACTTTGACTTTCGCGCCGAGCAGACCGACGTCACCCACGTAATGTTGCGCGCAGGAGTTTGGGCAGCCGGTCAGGTGAATGTTGATCGGCTGGTCCAGTTCGATCCGCTTCTCCAAATAATCCGCCAGTTCGAGCGCGTGACCCTTGGTGTTCGACGATGCAAATTTGCAGTAGGAATTGCCCGTGCAGGCGATCAGTCCGCTGCGCAGGTTCGACTGCTGCCAGTGCAAACCCATTTTCAGGAGCGCCTTTTTGATAGTTTCGACAAAGGCGTCGGGGATATTTGGAATGACGAGATTTTGCCAGACGGTGAGCCGCACTTCGCCGGAGCCGTAGTTGTCGGCGAGATCAGCCAATCGCAGCAATTGTTTGGGTGTGATTTGACCGACCGGCACCGCGACCCCGATATAGTTAAGCCCTTTTTGCTTTTGCGGGTAAACGCCGACGTGCGTGTGGCGGGGAGGCGGGGGTTGAGGGTTGATGGTTGATGGTTGAGTGACCGGCGCTCGCAGTAGTTTGTAACCCAGTAGCTGTTCGGTTTCAGCGAGATATTGTTCGAGCGTCCACGTCTGGAGCAGATGCTTCAGGCGCGCGTTCTTGCGGTCTCTGCGATTGCCGTGGGCGACATAGACGCGAATGATGGCCACGATGACTTTTAGTAATTCCTCGGGCTTCAGCAGCACGCCCAGGTCGCACGCGAAGGTCTTGTGCCCGGTCGCGCCGCCGAGCCCAACGCGGAAGTAAACGCCGGGTTCGATCGTAGCGCAGGCATCCTTGCCTGCGGGTTCTGCGGGCATCCCTGCCCGCAGTTCTGATGATTCTGGCACAACCGTTTTGGCGACAGGGATTCCGCCGGAACCGGAAGCCAGGGAAGGCTGCGCCACCTTCACCGCTTTGACGCCGATGTCGTTAGTGTCTTCGATCGTGCCGATCAGCCCGCCCCCGTCGAAGGCAACGTTGAACTTGCGCGGCAGATCGTAAAACGTACGGTCGTTGACAATGATCTGCTCAAGCTGATGGCAAAGCGGCAGCGTATCGATCAACTCGTACGGGTCAATGCCCGCAGTGGGATTACAGGTGAGATTGCGGATGTTGTCCGCGCCGGCGCCGCGTGTGTGCAGGCCGACTGCCTGGATGCGGCGGAGGATTTCGGGCGCGTTCCTGGCCTCGATGAGGCGGAGCTGAAGATTGGCGCGCGTCGTGATTTGAATGTGTCCGGAGGTGAGTTCTTGAGAAATCCGCGCCAGTTCGCGCAATTGAAACGATTTGACCACCCCGCCAGGAATCCGCAACCGGCACATGAAGGCTTCTTTGGTCGGGGTCAGGTAAAACAGTCCGTGCCATTTGAAACGGAAAATATTTTCCTTGTCCGGCGCCCTGTTGGCGGCGGCGTGTTCGAGAAGTGCCGGATAGGCGTCGAGCGGGTGCAACTCCTGTTTGACCCGTTCCTCGAAGATGAGCGCGTCGAGATTTGGCTTCGTCTTCCCGGCGGCGGAATTCGGGTCAACATCGGCGAACGTCAATCCGCGGTTTTTCAGGCCGGCGAAGAGCCCCTCCAGATAGGACCTCTGTTCGGCGTCCAGCTTTTGTCCGGCGATTTCAGTGAACGGGAGCATCGTCGTGCCGGTTGAAGGTTGAACGTTGCAGGCTGGACGTTTGCCGGACGCTTGCGAACGGCGACAATCTGAAACCTGCCACTTTCAATCTCGGATCAATACACATCGCGCTGATAGCGATTTGCGGTTTTTAACCTCTGCACGTATTCGGCGGCCTGCTCGATGCTTTTGTCGCCGGCCTTCTGGATGACTGCGTGCAACGCCGCGTCAACGTCTTTGGCCATGCGCCTGGCGTCACCGCAGACATAAACATGGGCGCCGTCCTCCAACCACCTCCAGAACTCCCCGGCGATCTCCAGCATTCGGTGTTGGACGTAAATCTTTTCCTTTTGATCGCGTGAGAACGCGGTGTCGAGCCGCCTGAGCGCGCCTTCCGCGAGCATGGCTTCGAGTTCTTCGCGATAGAGGTAATCCCAGGCTTCGCATTGATCGCCGAAGAAAAGCCAGTTGCATCCCCTGGCGCCGATCGCACGGCGTTCTTCGAGAAAGGCGCGGAACGGGGCGATTCCTGTGCCGGGTCCGATCATTATGATCGGCGTATTTCCCTCCGCAGGCAGACGAAAGCCATGCGAGACCTGAACGAAGACCGGCACGGGTGTTTGGTTCAACACCACGCGATCGGCGAGAAAACAGGAGCATACGCCCTTCTTTTCGCGCCCAAGCGCTTCATAGCGGACGGCTGCGACGGTGAGATGCGCCTCGCCGGGGTGCGCTTTCGGGCTGGATGAAATGGAGTAGAGTCGCGGCTGCAACTTGCGCAGAAACCCAACGAACTCTTCGGGTGTGAACTTCGCCGCACCGCCCGAACGGAAGACATCCACGATGTCACGGCCCTCGAGCCACTTGTCCAGTTGGGACTTTCTGTCTGGCTGGAGCAATGCGAGGAGTTCAGCATTCCTGGTCCGCTCCGCAACGGCCTGAATCAGCGAAGTTGGGGGTTGAGTGATCGCAAAATGACGGAATAACGCTTCGTGCAAACTGGTGTCGTTGCCCGCGGGGCCCTTGACCGCTTCTTCGCCCTGGAATCCGCACTCCGCCAGCAACTCTTCGACAAGGACAGGACAATTCGTCGGCATCACCCCCAGGGCGTCGCCGACTTCGTAGCGGAGGCCGGACCCTTCGAGTGAAATCTCGAAATGTCGCGTATCTTTCGCGGAGCCGGGAGCGTTGAGGCGCCGATGGGCGATGAGCCGGGCGGAAAATGGATTGGTTCGGCCATAGTGCGGGTCAGGCATCCTGTCTGTCTCTGATTTGGTTGAGACGATCAAGTCAGTGAATCCGATTCCGACAGTTTCGGAAGATTTTCTTTCAATCCGCACGAGACGGGGCGCCCGCGCTTCATTTGCCAGCGCCGGCCACAATCCGTCTCCCCACGCTTTCGCGGCCGCTTCGTAGTCCACATCGCACTCGCCGCGCGGGACAAGACGCCGGGCGCCGAGTTGTTCGAGTCGCGCGTCGAACTTTTTCGATGCGCCGCAAAAGTCCGGATAATTCCTGTCGCCGAGACCGAGCACTGCGTAGCTCAAATGCTCCAGCCGCGGAGCGGCCTCCGAGTCGAGCCAAGTCCAGAATGCAGCGGCGTTTTCAGGCGGATCGCCGTCGCCCCAGGTGCTCGAGACCACGATGAGTCGGGATGCCCTTGTGAGTTCTGCGTTCTCGTAATCATTGAGGGCGAATACGGACGCGACGCAGCCGTGTTTCTCAGATTCCCTCGCGAAGCGCCGTGCCAGGTCTTCCGCCGTGCCCGTCTGGCTTCCGTACATCACCAGCAGCGGTTTTCCTTCCTCAACTCGGGACGAACTTTCCTGCGCTGCTGCTTCACCCACGGCGGCGTCGGCGAACAGTCCCGCGAGGTAGCCGTTCAGCCACGCCCGCTGCTCGGGTGTAAATGGCGCCGTGGCTGGAACGCAGGGAACCTTGTTCATGAAACAGGGTCGAAAGGCGGCAACACCCAGATTTTGTCGCCGCGAGTTTCGACTGGATACTCTGGCAACGGGCGACGCGGCGGGCCGGCCACGACGTGACCGTCCTCCGCGTCGAAGAAACCCTCGTGGCAGGGACAGTAGAACTGCTTGTTCTCGTGTTGATAGCTGACCGGACACATGAGATGGGTGCAGCTCTGGCTGTAAGCGACAAACCGGTTTTCCGCGAGCCGGACCAGAATGCACGGTTCGTCCTCAGTCGGGTACCGAAAGAGCTTGTAGCCGCCGACACGGATTTCGCCGATGCCGGCAATCTGCATTGGTTCAGTTGCAACGCGCCGCGCAAGCAGTGTGTCTTTGCCCAGCCGACCGGCGGCCATTGCCAGCACCGAGCAGCAAGCGAACTTCGCGAATTGGCGGCGCGTGACCTGATGTTCTTCCGATTCAGGAATCGGAGAGTCGCTCTTCGAGGCGCGCGGGTTGTTCGTCGGTGCGGTCATTCGGGGGCGGTGGCCAATTCCGCGGGACCGGAGTTCCATTCGTTCCAGATGGCAGCGTCCGCCGCGTCCGGGGCTCCTGGACGGGCGCCAGGCCGCGGATGCATGTCCGGCGTTTCGCGCGGCAGGAAATCGGCGATGTCAATGGACAACACGTCATTGTCCGGCGCGGTCATGATGTTGACTTTGGTGCGCACTCTTTGGCGGCCAAATTGGAATTCATTCACGGGTTTCTCCCGGCGGGATTTCTCGATGTCTTCGCGTGGACCGAAGAACAACGCGCCGCTCGGACAAACGGCGGCGCACATCGGCTTCCTGCCGGCGCTGGTGCGGTCGTAACACAGGTCGCATTTCATCATCAGATCGTAGCGCACCTGCATTTTCGGCACGCCGAAAGGGCAGGCGAGGACGCAGTTGGAGCAGGCAATACAACGCGGCCGGGCGGCGCTGAGCACCACACCGCGGTCGTCCTGCTTGATGGCGTCGGCGGGGCAGACGCGCGCGCAGGTCGGGTCTTCGCAGTGCATGCACACGACCGGCGCGGTTTGCACGCCGGCAGCGCGCTCCACGTAATCAAGGTGAATCATCGGCACGCCGCGGTGCGTCTCGCATTCGCCGCACGCCTGCACGCACGCCTGGCAGCCGATGCAACGCGACGGATCGATGAAGAATTCGTGGTTGCTGGTCACGGTTAAAAGACTCCTTTGGAAAGTAGTGAGTAAACGCTCGCCCTCACCCCAGCCCTCTCCCCCAGGGAGAGGGAGAACGCGCGCCGGCGGTTGGAAAACTTCAGCGCCTGTCGCGTGGACGCCGTCATCGGGTCGTTCATCGCGCAGAGAAAGCTTTCGGCTGCCATTGTTTGTTCTGTTTTTTGGTCGCGTCCGCGACCTTCTCGACCCGACAGGCGCAGACTTTGAATTCGGGAATTTTTGAAATGGGATCGAGAGCGCGATGGGTGAGCTGGTTCGCCGCTCTTTTGCCGGGCCAGTGATAAGGCACAAATACAACATCCGGCCGGATGCTTTTGACGATTTGGGCGGGCACGGTGATTTCGCCGCGGCGCGTCGAGACTTTCACCAGGTCCCGATCCTGAATGCCGAGTTTGTTCGCGAGCAGGGGGTGCATTTCGCAAAGCGGTTCGGGATACTGGTCCACCAGGCTCCCGATGCGCCGCGTCTGCGTTCCGCTCAGGTATTGCGAAACCACGCGCCCGGTGGTGAAGAAAATCGGATAGTCCTCGTCCACGTCCTCCGCGGGCGGGCGATAGTCAAACGCGTGAAAGCGCGCCTTGCCGTCGGAGTGGTGAAATCTGCCGTCCGCGAACAGGCGCGGCGTGCCGGGATGCTCCGGAGCGGGACAGGGCCAGAACAGCCCCAGGTTCTGTTCGATCCGCGCGTAAGTCATCCCGCTGTAGTCAATCGGTCCGCCTTTCGACGCGGCCGTGAGTTCATCGAAGATTTCCTCGGCGCAGGTGTGGCCGAAGCAATCGCCTTTGCCGAGCCGCCGGGCGAGGTCGCAGATAATCCGCCAATCGAGACGCGCGTTGCCGGGCGGTGAAACGGAGTTGCGCAGGCGTACGCAACGCCCTTCGCCCGTTGTGACCGTGCCTTCGTCCTCTTCCTGCAACGAGCCGGCAAGCACGACGTCGGCATAACGCGCGGTTTCGCTGAGAAAGAAATCAATCGCGCAGAAAAACTCGAGCTTCTCCAGCGCAGCCCGCGTGCGGTTTGCGTCGGGAATCGAGACCAGCGGGTTGAAGCTGATCGACATCAATCCCCGGATTTCGCCGCGTTCGATCGCGTCGAACATTTCGCACGCGCTCAACCCTTGCTTCGGCAATTCGGTTTCCGGGACGCCCCAGAAGTCAGCGATGAAGCGGCGATGGTCCGGGTTGTTGATGTCGCGTCCGCCGGGGAGCTGATTGCAGCGCTGTCCGTGCTCGCGACCGCCCTGGCCGTTGCCCTGACCGGTGATTGTGCCGTAACCGCAGCCCGGTTTGCCGAGGCGGCCCGTCGCCAGAACCAGGTTGATGTAACTGAGAACATTTTCGACACCCCTGGTGTGGTGCTCGATGCCGCGCGCGTGCAGCAACATCGAAGTTCCGGCGGGTCCCCAGATTTCCGCCGCCTTGATGATGCTGCGCGCGGGGACGCCTGTGATGCGTTCTGCGGCAGCCGGGTTGTATTTTCTGACGAGGTCGCAAACTCTATCGAAGTCGTGCGTGTGTTGGCCGATGAATATCTGGTCAATCCAGCCGCGTTCAATCAGCACGTGCAAAATGCCGTTTGCGAGGGCGCTGTCGCCGCCGGGCCGCACGGGCAGAAAAAGGTCGGCGGTGCGCGCAATCGGCGTTATGCGCGGGTCGATGACGATGATTTTCGCGCCGTTGTCACGGGCGCGCCAGACGTAGTCGGTGAGAATCGGGAAGCACTCGGCGATGTTCGTGCCGGCGAGGATCAGCGTTTCAGCAAGCGGGATGTCGCTCCACGGATTGGCCGCCCGATCCACGCCGAACGCCATCCGGTTGGCCGCGCCGGCGCTGACCATGCAGAGGCGGCCGTTGTAATCTATGTTGGCCGTGCCGAGCGCGACGCGGGCAAACTCGCCATTCAAATACGCCTTTTCGTTCGTCATCGACGCGCCGCCGAGGAACGCGAACGCATCTTTGCCGTGTTTGCTTTGGATGGCCCCGATGGCTTCGGCGGTTTTTTCCAGCGCCTCGTCCCAACCTGCGTGACGGAAACCGGTCTGCGTCCGCACGAGCGGCGAAAGCAGTCGGTCGGGATGCCCGTTCTGCAGGTAACGTTTCACTCCTTTCGGACAAAGCTTGCCTTGATTGACCGGAAATTCCTCCCAGGGCTCGAAGCCGATGACCTTGTTGTCCTTGACCTTGAGTTGAATGCCGCATTGCACGCCGCAGAAACAACAATGGGTCTTGACCAGCCTGTCCGGTTTTCGGTCGTCCCAGCCGCCGGCGGGCGCATAAGTTGGGGTCGGGCCGAACAGCTCGATGTAGCGGTCTTCGGATAGCGTCAGCGTGGCCATTGTGATTTACGATTTACGAGTCATCGGCCTACAGCGCGGCCGTGGTTCAGCGCGAGCATTCGCCGGCGGCACGCCGGACAAATGTCCTGATAATGAATTTCCCCGGGTGACAGGGCGAACCGGTAGTCGAAGCCGAGTTGATCGAGGACGAGTTTCAAGTCGCTCACGTGCATTTGCGACGCGTAGTCTTTCTCACAACGCAGGCACCGCGCGCGCGGTCCGGTCTCCCCGGTCTGCTTGTAAAGCGAGACGCAAAGCGAGCAGGTCCGCTGAAACATGTGAAAAAGCTTGCCGAACGGAATGTGGAAAAGCAGGGCGATGACGCTGATGAAGTGCGCCCCGGCTATCGTCGAGTGACCCCGGCCAGCCATGAATTTGTAGCTGACGGTCAGCATCAAGCCCGTGGCCGTGACGGCAAAGATCAACAGCAACGGAAGGAGGTCCTCCAGGAATGTCTGTGTGGCGCGTTCGCCGGCGTTTGTGACGCGGCGTGTTGCGGCCATGAGGAGACCGATCAACACGAGGGCCGCGGAGATGTTCAGCGCATTGAACAGCAGCCGCGCCTTCACGCTTTGAACGTGGACCGCATCGACATCGAAGCCGAAGAGAAGCACGCGATACATCTCCGCATGGCCGTTCGACGGCTCGAAATGCACCCAACCGAACACGAGCGGAAACGTGACGGCGAAGGCGAGTGTGCAGCCTCCCGACAGACAAAGGTGCATGACCCAGCGATAGATGCTGCGGTGAAGGATAAAATCCTGCGCAACGAAGTCCGAGGCCAGCGACCGACCGAGGGTAAGCGCAGGTAATGAAGCCGCGGAAGTGTTGAGGCGTTGAAACGTTGAAGCGTCGAAACCTGAAACGGCGGGCGTCTCATTCTTGAAACTTGAAATTGGAAACTTGAACCGGCGGCGAGCCAGCAATTGCAGGCCGCGCTTGAAATACATTCGTGAAGGCGGACGTTGCGCCCAGAGGGTAAAGCGATAGCCGACGGCGAAGGCTGCGAGCGCCGAGCCGATCGCATACCAGGCCAGCGCCGGATCGAAGTGTTTCAGTCCGCGCGAGCCGAGCCAGATTCCCGCCACCACAACCAGCGTTGCGGCGCACCCTGCTGCAAATGCTTTGGGATCCGGATCAGTCATCACCATTCACCGGGAGACGTTCAGCATCCCTGAGACCGAGGCACGGAATCGAAAAGAGCTTTGTTTTAATCGGGTGGATGAATGAGGTTCCTAGCGGCCGGAATGAACTGAAAACTCCTTGCGAGCGCCGCAATGAAATTGTCTTGAAACAGGCCTTGCCACGCGGGGACAGGTATCGTTCCACCTCAGGGCAAGGGCGATGAAAATGTCCCGTTTTGAACAAGCTGGCCAAATCGTTTGCCGGAAGTTTCGCGCAACTCCCCTGACCCGGCTGAAGCGACGCTGCCCATGAACCTCAGAAAGTGGCACAGGCATCCTGCCTGTTCGGTACTGACAGGCTGGAAGCCTGTCCCACTCTGCAGCCGGCGTCCCGGTTCATGGCCCCAACTCACGTCCAATCTTTGGAGGTGTTCGCTGCCCATGAACCAGGTGGGGCGAGACTCCGTCGAGCCCTAACTTCCAACTCAGCGCGTCTGTTGGATGAGATTCACCTCGTTTAGCCGAAGTGATTCGATCCGTTGTGTGGACCCGCCCGGCCAGTTCACAATTGCTTCATCGATGCGGTCGGCGCGGCCGAGGCCGAAGGTGACCGGCAGCTCGGATTGCGAAAGGTAGCCGCGGGTCGGCATGACTTGACGCCAGAACGTCCGGCCGTTGGCGCGGACTCTTGCCCACGCGCCAATGGCTTCGCGGTTGCATCTTGTGCCCGCGAGTTTGAAACGAATCCAATGATGACGCAGTTGCTGGTCGTTGCGCAGCAGCAGCGCCGGACCGTTGATCTGAGTGAGCACAACGTCGGGGTCGCCGTCACCATCAATGTCGGCAAACGCCGAGCCACGCCCGACAATCGGTTTGAAAACGTCCGAACCGGATTTCTCGGGTGGAACGGGCACGAATCCGCTTGTCTTGCGATTGCCGCGCGCGTTCCAGAACAGTTGCGCGGATTGGCGGTAGCGCTGGTCGGGTTGCGCTTTTTCGATGTCCTCCTCGATGTGGCCGTTGGTCGTCAGCAGATCGAGCCAGCCGTCCAGATCATAGTCGAAGAAAAAGACTCCGAACGTGAGCGACTGACGGCTGGCGGCGCCGATGCCCCGCGTTATGGCTTCATCGGTGAAAGTCAGCGGGTCATCGCGCGAGACGTAGAACGCGGTCATTTCGTTG
>QHPW01000154.1 GCA_003219675.1 Verrucomicrobiota bacterium | reverse complement strand
TCATGCTGTCGAGAAAGGAAGAAATCAATGAGGTCAAAAACAATCCACGAAACCAGCAAATCCAGTCTATAAGCGCACAAGCATATTTCTTCGTCAGCGGAACCAACCTAGCTATTCCATTGCAAAGCGCATATTCAGGTATGTACTCATTCGCGACCACTGGATTAGATTCAACAGAACTTTCTGGATTCACCCGTGAAGTGGCACAAAATAGCCTGACACGTCGTTCTGCCTTCGCTTTGGTCGCGAGTAAACTTGTTGTGGAACCGATTGAAACAAACGTTTTACTCTTAAAGTTGGACTTTGATGGTTCGCCATTTCCAACAAGCCGTAGATATAGCGCCCTTGCGGGCGAATTGTACACTTGGGATGTGCTTTTGCTGTCAGTCCCTTTCCTTGGTCCCAATCGAGAATTGAAGGGTTCGGTGACGAGTGGCGAGATAATCGTTCGAGTTAATTGGTTATCGCGGACATACAAAATTCCAAAGCAAAAATCCCATTTTGCCGCCCGTACTTTATCTCTGATCGCAACTAACGGACAATTCTTGCCTGAATTCCTTTCGCTATCCGAGAACGTATAGTACCAGGGAGACTACGATAAAACCTTGCGCAAAAGGAAGGTCAAACTATTAAGAACTGCAACGTTGCCTCGTGTCAATGCGCCAGAGTTGCGAATCTCCGCAGGGCGTGCCTTCGGGTTGAATCATCCTTCGCCGTTCGCGGCAATCCGTCTCGGAGGAGCAAGAACAGCGCAGCGCGGACGCCAGTCCGCGTATTCTCAAATAATCAGCGCCGGTTCACGTCGTCGCCTACGGTTTGAGGTATTCCGCCAGCCACTCGAAAACCGTCTTATGCCACAACTCGCTGTTCTGCGGCTTGAGCACCCAGTGACCTTCGTCGGGGAAGTAAAGGAGCTTCGACGGCACCCCTTTGCGCTGGAGCACGGTGAACAGGCTCAGGCCGTCACTGAGCGGCACGCGGAAATCGAGCTCGTTATGGATGATCAGATTCGGTGTCTTGAAATTCGCGGCAAAACGATGCGGTGAAGATCGATCGAAGTCGGGCGTTTCCCACGGGATGCCGTGTTCCCATTCGTCGAACCACAGTTCGTCCGTGGTGCCGTGCATGGTCCAGAAATTGAAAACGCCGCAATGCGTGACCAGCGTTTTGAATTTGTCGGTGTGACCCTGAAACCAGTTCATCATGTAGCCGCCATACGAAGCCCCTGCCGCCGCCATGCGTTTCGTGTCCACGTAGCGCTGCTTTTCCAGGTAGCTCAAGCCCGCCATGAGATCCTCGAAGACTTTTCCGCTCCAATCATGGCTGATTTCATCGACAAACGACTGCCCGAAGCCAGTGCTTCCGCGTGGATTCGGCATCGCCACCACGTAGCCTTGCGCGGACCAAAGTTGCGCGTTCCAACGATACGACCACGCGTCCATGAACGCGCCCTGCGGTCCGCCGTGGACCCAGAAAACGAGCGGATAGGCCTTCGCCGGATCGAATCCCGGTGGTTTGACAATCCACATCTGAATCGGAGCGCCTCCAGCCCCGGAGTACGAAACGGACTCCGGTTCGGACATGTCGATCCCGGCGAACAACGCGTCATTGGCGCGGGTGACGGGCCGGAAGTCACCTCCGCCGGCAGTCGCGCGGTAAATCTCCGCCGGCCGCGACATCGTCTGACGCGCGAACACAAGAGTCGTGCCGTCGGGTGAAAGCGCGGCTTCTCCGTTAACGGCCTTGTCCACGACCTTGTGCGCATCGTTGCCGACAATCGTCACCGACCACAGCGGCTTGGCTGCTTTTTCCTCCGCGTCGAAGTAAATCGTCTTGCTGTTGGGTGCCCACACGAACGTTTCCACCCACGAATCGAAATCGGGTGTGAGACTGCGCGTCTTCGCGGTCGCGCGATCGTAAAGCATGAGTTGCCAGCGATCCGCTTCAAACCCCGCGCGCGACTGCGCGCGATACGCGATCCACTTCCCGTCGTTCGAGTAACGCGGAAAAGCGTCCGCCGCGGGATTGGTCGTGATCTGCCGGCGCTCACCGGTGTCAACGTCCACTTCGTAGATGTCGTGATTCGTGCGCCAGGCTTCCTCGCGAGCAGGAGTGGGTGTTGCCGTGTAAGCGAGCTTCTTGCCGTCGGGCGAAAAAGCAAAGTCGTCGCCTGCCGAAAATGTGCTGGACGTCGGAATGGCATCGCGATCGCCGGGAGTGAGGTCGCGGGGGGCGCCGTCCGCGGAGCTGTCCCAATGCCGGTAGAGCAATCGGGTGATGACGCGCGCCTTGACCTTGCCCTTCTCGCGTTCGTCGAGCTTCTTCTTGTTCAATTCGTCGCTCTCCTTGAACGGCTTTTCGGAAAGCTCGGGGAAGACCGCCGACACAAACGCGATATTCCGGCCATCGGGCGACCAGACCGGTTGAGTCGCTTCGGTGGAAATCGTGGTGAGTTGTCGTGCTTCGCCGCCGTCGGCTGCGATCAAATAAAGTTGGAAAGCCCCGCCGCGATTCGATTCGAACACGATCCACTTTCCGTCCGGCGACCAACGCGGATGCCGATCATGCTTTGGACTGGCGGTCAATTGTCGCGGTTCGCCCCCCGCCAGCGGCACCAGCCAGATGTCGCTGTCGGTCTTGTTCTCCACTTTGTCCGACCTGGTGATGACGTAAGCGACCGATTTGCCGTCCGGCGAGATTTGCGGGTCACTGAGGCGCTGGGCCCGAAGGAGATCGTCGAACTCCAACGCGCGTCGCGCGTCGGCGGCGAATCCACCCGTGAAGCAAGCGGCAGCGAGAACGCACAGGAATGCGTCACGCGCCACTTTGCTGTGATCGGTCGGGAGCGGTTTTTGAAACATGCAAACAAGGAGGCGAGAAACTGCTCCCGGTGTCAAGCAAGCGCCCTGCTGGGCAGTGTCCTAATTTGGTTGTAGCGGCGGTCTGTGACCGCCGAAAACGGCGCTCATAGAGCGCCGCTACAGTTTAGATGTGAAATTTAAGACACTACCCCCTCCTGGGCAGGGGGACCTCACAGATTTGACGTGAGTTAGGGCCATGAATCTCGCCAACGGGTTGGGCGCGGTGTCCTCACCGCGCCGTGTCCGGCGGGTTGAGGACAGCCCGCCCTGCCTTGCGGTTCCTGGGCAGGGAACACCGCCAGGATTTGGACGCGAATCGAGACCATCAACAGTGGGGCGAGACTCCGTCGAGCCCTGATCTCCCAAAGACACAGGAGAGGCCAGGGCTCGACGGAGTCTCGCCCCACCCGCCCCATGCTTCCTGCTTATGACCGCATGTCGGCGAGAAAAGGCACGTCGGTGCGATACTTTACAAGCGCGTTCAGATCCAGACGACTGCTGATACACCCCTCGCCATCTCCGGCATCAACCAGAATCTCACCGTGGTAATCCACAATCACCGAACGGCCGCTGTAAACGTGTTGCGGGTCGCGCCCGACGCGGTTGACGCCGACGACGCAAGCCTGGTTTTCGATGGCCCGCGCCTGCAACAGCCGCACCCAATGATGGATGCGTTTCACCGGCCAGTTGGCAATCACGGTGAACAGGTGCGGCTGATGCGCCGCCGTTGCCTCGCGAAAAATCTCCGGGAACCGCAGGTCGTAACAGACGAACGGCGCGATCTTCCAACCTTGCCAATCGAATACGGCAGGCCGTTCGCCCGCCGCGTAATGCTTGGATTCACCACCCGGCGTGAACGGTCGCATCTTGGCGTAAAAGGCCAGCAACTCGCCCGACGGCGAAAATACCAGCGCCTTGTTTCGCGCCCTGCCGTCGCGTCCGCGCATCGGCGCGCCGGCCACCAGGCAGACACCGAACTCCCTGGCGATGCCGGCGAGAAACCGCTCGGTCTCCCCGCCGTAAGGTTCGGCCATGGCATCGGTGTTCATGGTGAACCCGGTGGCAAACATTTCGGGCAGCACGACCAGAGAATCCCTCCCGGGCGCCGCCCCTTTCAGCAGGCGACGCACATGATCGAAATTCGCGGTTTTGTTCTCCCAGACGATGTCGAGTTGAAGGGCAAGGACATTCACGAGCGGAGCCTAACCCAACGCCAGCAACCGCGCGAGCGCGATTCGGCACCGCGAAAGAACGTGAACTGCTTCACGCAGGGATGCGTTGCGCGAAACTCTGGTTCGAAACCTGAGTAGCCGCCGACGTAAGGAGGCGGATGGAAATGGGCATCACGACGGTCACCTCCTCACGTGGGTGACTACAGGTCGTCCTGATTTCATGCGAGTATGAAATATCGGCGCTAACTTCCAGCATCGGTCAGCCAAATTCTGATTTTACCGCTGAAATTCCTGTGTCACATTTTCACTGGCCTAGGCCGATGCATGATTCGATCGATTTGCTTGAGCTTGGCTGTTCTGCTCTTGAGCGGATGTGGAAGAGTCTATGAGATGGGCCCTGCAAACATGGCCCCGACCATTAAGACGAACGAGATGATATATCTCGATC
>QHPW01000153.1:2990-9557 GCA_003219675.1 Verrucomicrobiota bacterium | reverse complement strand
CGAATCCTCGACCGGATGTTCCGGATCCGCGGTGCTGGTTTCCTGGACGATATGGTCAACACCATCCACTTCATAATGCCACGGACTGCCATGCCAGTGGTTGCAACGAACCAAATATAAAGCTCCCGATCCGGTGACATCCAGCGTCACGTTGAAATCATCAGAGAGCTGATAAAGAAAGTGGCTGGCGTCAGCGCCTTCGTTTCCCCCGCGGCGATCGTAAGTGCTCCGCATATAAGCCCGAGCGCCGAGGCGTTGAAAAGTCCAGCGGTCCCACATGCGATAGGCATCGAGGCCGACGGGAATCACCGGCGGTTCCGCGGCGATGCTGCGGGTGAGCGAGAACAAAAGCCCGAGACAAATCAAAAACCTCACTTCCTCAAGAAAATTCCAAGCCATGGTGTCGTTCGGATTCGTGTTTGAACTAAACGTGCCAGAGCTTTCGTCAAACAGAAGCCAAATTTCTCAGACCCCGTCCGAATAGTGCCGTTTGGCGGGCCGAGGCTCCAAGTACCGGGGTGGGGCGAGACTCCGTCGAGCCCTAATCTCTCATGGATACTAATCAGGGCTTGACGGAGTCTCGCCCCACCGAAAAGGCAAACGGCCCCACTATCCAGGCCGGCCAATTCTTGACACGTCGGCAGCGGCCATAGTTTAGTACCCCAGGCAACGGACATGAACCACCAGACCCGCGTCTATAACGACATTTTCGAGATGTTGCCGAGCGAGGAGAACCCGTCGCCGATGGTGCGGATTAACCGAATGAGTCCCTCGCCGGATTTTGAGCTTCACGCCAAGCTCGAATGGTTGAATCCGTTCGGGTCGGTGAAAGACCGCGCCGCCTGGGCCATGTTGCGGGAGATGGAGGAGAAAGGCGAGGTGGGCCACGGGCGCGGCCTGGTGGAGCCGACTTCGGGTAACACCGGCATCAGCCTGGCGGCGATGGCGAAGGCGCGCGGCTATCACATCCGGGCGGTGGTGCCGAACAAGGTGCCGCTCGAGAAAAAAGTGCTGCTGAAGATCGCCGGCGCGGAACTCGATGTGGTGAACGACGCGCTTTGTCCTGCGCCGGGTTTGGGCGACGGCTCCATCAATATCGCCAAATCGCACGCCAAAGCGCAGGCGAAGAAGTATGCAATGCCGAACCAATACGAGAACGAGCAAAACGTCCTCGCCCACATGCGGACCACCGGCCCGGAGATCTGGCGGCAGACCGAAGGAAAAGTCACGCACTTGTTTGTTTCTCTTGGCACCTGCGGCACGGTCAGCGGCACTAGCAGATTTTTGAAAGGGAAGAATTCCAGCATCAAAGTCATCGCGGTCCAGCCGACCGAGGGCCACGACGTTCCCGGGCTGCGCAATGTCAGCCAGTTGGGCGTCTCCAAATTGTTTGAAGTCGAGTATAAGCTGGCTTACGCGCGCGCGATGGAGCTTTGCCAGACGGAGGGACTGCTGGCCGGGCCCAGTTCCGGCCTGATTTACGAAGGGGCGCGCGAAATAATTCTGCGTGACAAAAAGGGCTTCGGTGTGATGATTTTTCCAGACAACATTTTCAAATACACCTCCAACATGATGAAGCACATTCCCGGTCTGGCGACCGGAAACGAAGCTTAGAAAGGACACCTATGGCAAACTACGCGCAGCCCGAAGTGCTGGTCACGACTGATTGGGTCAGGGATAACCTCGAAAAACCCGGCACCAAACTCGTGGAAATAGACGTGGACACCAAAGCCTATGATGCCGGCCACATTCCCGGCGCGATCGGCTTTAACTGGCAGACGCAACTCCAGGACCAGGTGCGCCGCGACATCATCGGCAAGGAAGCATTTGAAAAGCTGCTGGGCGGCGCCGGCATTTCGCCGAAGGACACCGTCATTCTTTACGGTGACAACAACAACTGGTTCGCCGCTTATGGTTTCTGGCTCTTCAAAATTTACGGGCACAAAGACGTCCGGCTCATGAACGGCGGCCGGGTGAAGTGGTTGAACGAAAAGGACAAGTCTTTGACGACCGACCCGCCGAAAATCACGCCGACTCAATACAAAGTCACTGAAACGCACCTCGAACTGCGCGCCATGCTGCCGGAGGTCATGGACATTTCGAAGACCGGAAAAGCGAACCTGGTGGACGTGCGCAGCCCGGATGAATTCAGCGGCAAGGTCATCGCGCCTCCGGGCATGAGTGAAACCGCGCAACGCGGCGGCCACATTCCCGGCGCCAGGAGTGTTCCGTGGAGCACCGCCGTGCAGCAGGATGGCACCTTCAAATCTGCCGACGAACTTCAGTCGATTTACATCCAGCAGAAGGGCGTCGATTCCACAAAGCCCACCGTGGCGTATTGCCGGATCGGGGAGCGTTCGAGCCACACCTGGTTCGTGTTGAAATATCTGCTCGGCCTCGACAACGTGAAGAACTACGACGGGAGCTGGACCGAATACGGCAATGTCGTCGCCGCGCCGATTGAGAAGGGATAGCCACCGTTCAACGTAATCCGGGCCGGCAGCGTGACGGGTCTCCCGCGTGCAAGCCGGAGGTTTGAAGTTTTGAATGGCTCGTAGCCATAAGGCCCTTTGGGCAAGCAACGGACTGTGAGTGCAACGCGCACGGGGTTTCGACTACAAACCGCGAGTTTCCCCTCTCCCTCGGGGAGAGGGAGAACCGTTCGCCGTCTTCTTCGCCCACCCGCGCGTGGCGTCGGCGCTCGGACGCAGGAACTGAGATGGATGTCCGCGGGCTATTCCCTCTCCCTGAGGGAGAGGGTCAGGGTGAGGGGGAACACGCCGGAGTCTGGCGTCCTGCTTCGGCCATTGCCACAATCGTCAAACACGCGTGAGTCCTCCGGCACAGCCGGAGGTTTCCGTTACACATTATGACAGCGCCGCCACCAAGCGCATATTTTGTATGAACTTGAGTCGGCTTTGCGGCATCTCAACTAAATTGCGCACATGAACCGGTTCGAAAAATCATGATGGGCGGAGCATTCAGTTACCAAAGGAATTTGCTAAACCCAGCGAGCCGGTTCTTGAAACATGCCGCGAGACGGCAGAATGCCGCTCAACATCGCTCTTCCACGCTGGAGGATTAAGCGAGTGCCCCGCTTCTTCGTCGGGTGATTCGCTTGCGACCTGCCCTTGAAAGCGCCACCATGCAGGTGGCCTTTGGCGCATGAATGCCCTGCCCAAATTGAATCCTGCTCTGATCGGGCTCTCGCTGTTGTTCGCGCAGTGCGTGCGCGGTGCTGCCCTGGAGCGCTGGCTCTATTGCTCGCAAAATCTCCGCGTGGACAAAAACATTGAAAACCTCGAGACGTTGTTCCGCCGGGCCGCCAAATCAGGTTACACTCATGCCCTGCTGGCCGACTCCAAGTTTGCAAGGCTTGGCGATATGGACGCGCCCTATTTCCGCAACATCGACCGCGTGAAGAAGCTCGCCGCAGAACTCCATCTCGAAATCGTCCCCGCCCTCTTCCCTATCGGCTACTCGAACGACATCCTTTGGCACGATCCAAACCTGATCGAGGCGTTGCCGGTGCGCGGCGCGCTTTTTATGGTTCACGACGGCATCGCGACGTTGCAGCCCGACCCGCCCATCGCGCTCAAGGGCGGCGACTTCGACGAATTGAAACAATGGGATTGGAAGGACGACCTCGTGCAGGCGGACCATGGCTCGGCGCTGATCCGCGATCCGAAAGGTCAGAATGCCCGCATGGTGCAAAAGCTCAAGCTGACGCCGTTCCGCCAGTATCACCTTTCCGTTCGGGTCAAAACACAGGACTTTCATGGCACGCCGGAGGTGAAAGTGCTCGCCGGCAACCGCGCCTTGAACTGCAACTCCCTCGGCGCAAAACCGACACAGGACTGGACCACGCACCACGTCGTTTTCAATTCACTCGATCACGCTGAGGCCAGTCTCTACCTCGGTTGCTGGGGCGGTGGAACCGGCTCGCTGTGGTTTAGCGACGCGAAACTGGAAGAGGTCGGGCTGTTGAATTTGGTTCGCCGCGCCGGCGCGCCGCTGGTGGTGGAAATCGAGCAGGGCAGGGGACTGATCGAAGGACGTGATTTCGAGAAACTCGCTGATCCGCGCATGGGCAATAAGCCATGGAACGGTTCCTATGACATTTATCACGAACCGCCGGTCATCAAAACGTCCCTGCCAAACGGCACGCGGCTCCGCGTCTCTTACTACCACGCCGTGACTGTTTACGACGACCAGGCAATGATTTGTCCCTCCGAGGCGAAGACCCTCGAACTGCTCCGCGATCAGGCCAAACGAATGCACGCCGCCTGGGGCGCGAAAGGTTACATGATGTCGCACGACGAGATCCGCGTGTTGAATTGGTGCGACGCCTGCCAGCGCCGCCACCTTGATGCGGGAGCACTGCTCGCCGACAATGTGAAGATGTGCATCCAAATCCTGCGCGATCCCGCGGTCGCGGGTCCGGCGGTGCGGCTCTATGTCTGGAGCGACATGTTCGATCCTCACCATAACGCGCACAAAGATTACTACCAGGTGCGCGGCGATCTGACGGGTTCCTGGGAAGGCCTCGACAAAGAGGTCATCGTCGTGAATTGGAATTTCGGCAAGCGGAACGAGAGCTTGAAATGGTTCGCCGACCGCGGTCATCGCCAGCTCATCGCCGGGTATTACGACGGACCGGTGGGGCAGGTCCGAGAATGGTTGACTGCCGCCAGGGGTGTCGACGGTGTTATCGGCGTGATGTTCACGACGTGGCAGAACCGTTACGATCAAATCGAGGAATTCGAAAGGATTCTGGAGGAAGCGAAAGGAGCAAAGTAGAAGCTTCAACGGCGCAATGCCTGCTGCGGCTGGAGATGACGACACAGGGTGGCCGTCGAACTATCTGGGCGACTGCGTCTCCGCCGGTTTTTTCGCCTCCTGGGCCGCGGTCACTGAGACTCTGCATCTCTGGCCGTAGGCAACGGTTTCAATCTTTCCGGTTATAATCCTGGCCTGGAAAGTAAGTGCCGGCGACAAGGTTCCGCTGGGGACAAGTGCTTCCACTCTTTTCTGTCCGGTTGCCCGCACATTGGCCCATACGACCTTGTTCGATTCCGTCGCGGATGGAGTCCTGACACGAAGCCGGCCGCCTTCGAGTTTGTAATACGGCGCTGAATCCGAAGTGAGGCTGATCTCCAGTTCAGCCGATTGTTTTGCTGTTTTCAACGGACGGATGGAAAACATGACGCGTGCTGGTGAATGGGCTCCGGGCACCAGGTTCAGGTCGCCTGTCAGGCTCGGGGCGGCGGCGAACGAGAGCTTTAGCGTTTCTTCGGAATACACACGCGCCACATACTCCGCCGCCGGCCGGCCATTGGACTTCTTCAACTCGAACGTGTCGATCACGGTCTCATTGGTTGTGAGCGCCCGGCCGCTCAAACGAGTCGGCGTCGCTTCGATAAGCACGAAGTGGTTCGTCGAAGCTTGCGTCTCCAGCGCTGGATGCGAGTAAACCGTGTAGAGCGGCGCGCCGCCGCCGCCCGTGGTGATGTGAGTGATCGGCCAGGTGTCCGGGCCGGTGACGTTGGCGATCGGGCGGAACCGTTCGTAAATATGCGAGTGTCCCGCCAGCACCAGGTCCACCTTCGCCTGGTGAAACAGGGGAAGATAGGTCGCGTGACCCCATCCGGTGCCATGCCCGCCGATGTTGAAGACGGGATAATGCAGGAAGACGAGTTTCCATGGAGCCGTGGCGCTCAGAAGATCCCGCCTGGCGAAGGCGAACTGCTCGTCGGTTTCCTTCTCGGACCGGAAATCGAGCGACAGCACGTGCACCGGTCCCGCATCATAGGCATACCACAGTTCTTTTCCCGGCAGATGGACGTAGTTGAGGTAGTTGATCCCGTCCTGCTCGTGATTCCCGATGGCCGGAAGGATCGGGATTTCGTCAATCACCTCCGCCAGTGGACCGAAGAATTCTTTGGCCCATAAATCGTAGCGCTTGCCGGCGGCGACGATGCCGTTTGAAATTTCCCGCGACAGCAGCGTGGGTCCCGGGATTGGTGCGCGTGTCGCCGTACGCGATGAACCTGACTCTGTCCGGATGCGCGTCGAAGGTTTTAAACTTCTTTGGCGGCGCGCGCACGCCGTCGGTCTCGGCCGAGTAGGTGTAAACCGAGTTCGGCCGCAAACGGGTGAGTGTCATCTCGTAGAGGAACACCACGTTGGTGTTGGACACCTCCGTTACGTTGGTTTTGCCGCCGGCGATAATGTTGGTGACGAAGGTAGGCCATACCGCTGCCACCGCGCGCGGAGTCTTCAGCCGCAATGCCTGGTTCAACTCACCCTTTAGGCCGTAGCGGACGATGCCCGGTTTGTTCGTGGGCGATTCCCACATGATCGTCATGGTATCCGCTCCGGGCGCTTGCAAGTAGGGGCCCTTGAGGAAGGTGCGCGCGACATCCTGCCCGGAAGCGGCTGCAGCCAGGGTGAATAAGGCGGCGGTGACGCTGCAGTGGATGGATCGAGGGTGTCGCAGGCAAGACGGCGGCATCATCACGCCGGAGATTCTCGCCTGGAAAGGCCCGCCGGACAAGATCAACTTCG
>QHPW01000153.1:0-2854 GCA_003219675.1 Verrucomicrobiota bacterium | reverse complement strand
TCAACCGCCAGGCCAGACCCATGGCGACGATGTCGATGATTTCATCGGCGAACGCCCACCCAAGCGGCCCGAGCAGGAGCTGCAGCGCATCCGCTGTAACGGCCACGGCGTACGCCGCGCGGATCCGATTTCGCGTCAGGACAGGTGCGTGAAACATAATCGACTGCCAAAACCTTATCGCGCTCAAATCGTCTTCTGTCCAGTGGCGAAATCAGTTCATCCGTTGTCCCCACGGGTATTTCAGGCTTCCAGCGCCGGACTCCATCTGATAATTCCTCGATTCACCATGAAAACCCAATCCATCTCCCGACGAGAGTTCATTAAAACCAGCACTGCCGCGACTATCGCGGCCACGACTTCGGCGAATCTGTCCGCCGCAGGCGAATACGGCGGCAACAAGATTCCCTTCGGCCTCCAACTCTATTCGGTGCGCAACGAGTGCGCCAAAGACCTGGATGGCACCGTGGCGGCCGTGGCGAAGATGGGCTATAAGGCCGTTGAGTTCGCCGGCTACCACAACCGCGACGCGAAGGCCCTGCGCAAGCTGCTCGACGACGTCGGCCTCAAATGCTGCGGAACCCACATCGCGCTTGACACCTTGCTCGGCGATAACCTGCCGAAGACCGTCGAGTTTAATCAGACGCTTGGCAACAAGTTCCTCATCATGCCGAGCCTGCCGGGCAAATACACGAAGACGCATCAGGGCTGGCTGGACGCCGCCGACATCTTCAGCGAATTGGCCGACAAAGTGAAACCGCACGGCATGAAGGTGGGCTACCACAACCACAACATCGAATTCACACCCATCGATGGCGAGGTGCCGTGGGACACATTTTTCAACCGCACGAAAAAGGAAGTTGTCATTCAGTTCGACATGGGCAATGGGGTTGCGCAGGGCGGCGATCCCGTCGTGTATCTCAAAAAGAAACCAGGCCGGGTCGCGAGCGTGCATGTGAAGCCGTATTCAAAAGCCAAACCGAATGCGCTCATTGGTGATGACGAACAAAACTGGCCGGAAATCTTCCGCCTGTGCGAAACCGTGGCTGGCGTGGAGTGGTACATCATCGAATACGAAAGCGATGCGTTTCCGCCCCTGGTCAGCGTCGAGAAAACCCTCGAAGTGATGCGGCGCTGGGGCAAGTGTTAACGGTGGCAGGGGTTGCTTTCGGCGAGACTTGTCAGCGTTGGCGTCCCTGCGCTCGGTCCTGATGTCACGGGCGCAGGTTTGTTTGACCGAACTACCGCTCTTGGAGGAAAAGGATTTGGCAAGCGGACGCCGAATACTGGCGCTTCCGACATTCTTCGATATGTTATGGACATGAGTCGTGAGCCTGAGAAGCAACCAAGGTGGTGGGTTCCTCACACAGATGTTTTCGTAACCGATGCCGGAATGACCATTTTGGTCGAACTGGCAGGAACGCGGAAGGAGGATTTGGAGGTGACGGTGGAGGGTGGGCGCCTTCGCATCCAAGGTGATCGCCCTCATCCTTATCCCGGTAATCATGCCGGAACGACGCACCTGGTAAGGGAAATTGAATTCGGCAACTTCGAAACGGTACTCGAAGTACCTCAGGGTTACGAGATCAAAAAGGCCAAAGCAAGCTACGCAGCCGGGTTCTTTCGTATCGAAGTGCCGAAACAACTTTGAACTGCGCTTTGGGACAAAGCGATTCCCCTTCCTGACACTTCCATGCTTCTCAGGTGGCCCCGGATTTGTCGCAGGCAAACCGCGACCCTGCCCGCCTTTTACGGCGCCGACTACAGCAATCCTAGGGAAACACCTACCCCCTGGACAGCAAAAGGGCATTTTCTTTCAGCAGCCTTGACGCTAAATTCCTGAGCTATGTGGCGACGAAAAGTCCTGCTCGCGTTCATTGTTGTTCAGCTCACTTATTCGGCAATGGGGAAGCCGCACCATCACGACACATTCCTGAACTTTGACTTTGACCTTCGCAGCTCGCGCGATGGATGGCAGGTCGGATTTGCGGATTATCGCGCAGACCAGGAGTCCTTTTACGAGTTGGCCTGGGCGTACCAGGACGAATGCACCAACTTGAACCGGGGATTTTTCATCTCCGGGGATAATCATAGCGACGACTTGTTCATGTTTATCAAGCGTCCGGTTTGTAACCTCGAACCTTCGACCCTCTACGAGGTAGAAGCCTGGGTCGAGTTCTGGTCCAAGGCGCCCACCGGCTGTGCCGGAGTTGGGGGAGACCCGGGCGCGAGCGTCTTTGTGAAGTTTGGCGCGGCAGAGGAAGAACCATCGCCTGTCATTGAAAACGACGGCATGGTCAGGATGAATGTGGATATCGGTCATCAAGCGATTGGCGGCGCCGACGCGGTGGTTATCGGGAATATCGCGACGAGCATCACGGATTGCCATAATGAGCAATACGAACTGAAGGAATTGGAAACCCTGGCGCCGATCATCACCCGGTCCGACCCGAAGGGCACTCTATGGATTTTTGTCGGCACAGATTCGGGTTTCGAAGGCGAAACGTCCTTGATCTACACGCAAGTGCGTGTCCAGGTCCATAAGCACGAATGCAGGTAGTATCCTGGATTGAAAAGCCGCTTATCCTCCTCGTCCTCGAAAAGCCTTGAACCTGACGAGGACGAGGCGACGACGAGGACGAGCGAAATTGCCGCAATCAAACGTCAGGTTCTTTCGAGCACTTACGTCGGACTTTAGAGCAGACCAGTCCTGAAGCCCTTTCTTGGCTGTCATCGCATCGCGCCATTCCTCACTCTAAAATCGCGCGTAAGTTTGATTGGCCTGATCTTCGCCGAGCTGCACTGGTACGCCGCCGGCAAGCGGTTCACGCTCGTTTCAAGCCCGACAAGTAGGCAA
>QHPW01000511.1 GCA_003219675.1 Verrucomicrobiota bacterium | reverse complement strand
ACGTTCGTGAAAATCGAGGAGAACGTGCGCGGCGAGGACGTATTCGTCGTACAGTCCACCAGTCCGCCGACCAACCATCATTTGATGGAGATGTTCATCATGATGGATGCGTTGCGGCGGGCGAGCGCCACCCGCATCACGGCGGTGCTGCCGTTCTACGGATACGCACGGCAGGATCGCAAAGACCAGCCGCGCGTGCCGATCACGGCGAAACTGGTGGCCAACCTGCTGGTGGCGGCCGGGGCGAACCGGATTCTGACGATGGACCTGCACGCGCAGCAGATTCAGGGGTTCTTCGACATTCCGGTGGACCACCTCTACGCCGCGCCGGTGATGTATGATTATTTGAGGAGAAAGAACCTGCCCGATCTGGTGGTGGTGAGTCCGGACGTGGGCGGGTTGAAGATGGCACACGCCTATTCCCAGGTGCTCGAGGGTGGTCTGGCCATCGTGGCCAAGCGGCGCAAGAGCGCCGAACATGTCGAGTCCATGGCGATCATCGGCGAAATCCGCGGCAAGAACGTCCTGATGGTGGATGATCTGACCGAGACCGCCGGCACCCTGACCGAGGCGGCGGCATTGTTGCGGAAGAAGGGCGCGAAGAGCGTGTATGCCTGCGTTTCACACGCGATCTTGAACGATCTGGGCGTTCAACGGCTGAAAAAATCTAATATTGACGAACTGATAACGACTGATACTGTTCTCCGCCCGCAGATTGACGGGGTGAGAATTACGACGCTGTCGGTGGCGGGATTGTTGGGCGAAGCGATCAAGCGAATCCATAGTAATTCCTCGGTGACTTCGCTTTTTGAGTTCAAAGGCGGGCGCACGAGTTGAACCATCGCCGCAGCCGTTGACAGCCGAATCATGAAATCATTATCATTAAAAGCTTTTCCGCGCGCCGTGGCCAGGCGCAGCGGGGTCAAAAAGCTGCGCCTCTCCGGGCGCGTCCCGGCGGTTATTTACGGGCGTCAAACTCAGACGCGAAACCTCGAAGTCGGACTGAAGGAGATCGAGGATTTGATTCACCATTCCGTGTCCGAGACCATCCTGGTTGACCTGGCGGTCGAGGGCGATGCGAAGTCGGGCCGCCTTGCGCTGGTGCAGGAAGTTCAACATCATCCGCTCAGCGGAAAGGTCCTGCACGTGGATTTTCATGAAGTCGCCGAGGACGAAAAGGTGACCGTCACCGTCCCGGTGGAGACAACCGGCGAGGCGGCGGGCGTGAAGACCGAGGGTGGTGTGCTCGAACACGTGCTGTTCAAGATAAAGGTTCGCGCGTTGCCCAGGGACCTGCCCGAGGTCATCACCGTGGACGTGACCCCACTCGAGATCGGCCAGTCGATACACCTGGGTGAAATCCCTTTGCCGGCCGGTGTCGAAGTCATCGGCGACAAGAAGATCCCGGTGATTTCGGTGGCGGCGCCAATCACCGAGGCGCAGGAAGCGGCCGCGCTGGAAGCGGCGACGACTCCGCTGGCTGAACCGGAAGTTCTGAAGGAGAAGAAGGAAGAGGGCGCGGGCGAGGCGGCGGCTGCCTCGGCTAAACCTGCTGAAAAGGGCGGCGAAAAAGCGACTGAGAAACCAGCCGAGAAGACCGAGAAAACCGAGAAGGCTGAGAAGAAACCCGACAAGAAAAAGTAGCGGTTTGCACCGGGGGCGGTCATTCCACCCCGAGCGCCTGGCACAAGCCTCGCATGGAGAATCTTTATCTCATCGTGGGCTTGGGAAATCCGGGAGCAGAATATGCCCGGACGCGGCACAACGCGGGCTTTAGGGTGGTGGACCGATTGGCCGGACGCTGGCAGGCAAAGTGGGCCTTGGACGACGCGTTTGCGTCGCGGCTGGCGAAAGTGGAGCGCGAGGGCCGCAAGTTGATGCTCTGCCAGCCGCAAACCTACATGAACCAGAGCGGCGAGGCGGTCGGCAGATTGACGGAATATTTTCGCGTGGCGCCGGACCGGATGCTGGTGGTGGTGGACGATGCGGACCTGCCGCTGGGCGAAATCCGGCTTCGGCCGCAGGGCAGCAGCGGCGGGCACCACGGGCTGGAATCGATCGAGCAGCATCTTGGCTCACGCGAGTACGCGCGGTTGCGGGTCGGTATCGGGCGCACCTCCAGTGCGGGGCGTGAGATCACCGGGCATGTGTTGGGCCGGTTTGGCGCGGCAGAGAGCGAACTGCTGGAAAAGGTTTTGGACCGGGCCGCCGACCAGATCGAATGCTGGTCGAGCGCCGGGATCGGCAAGGCAATGAGTCAATTCAACGGAGCCGTGCAAAGCTCCGGGAACGCGGACAGACAATGAAACGATACGAAGGCCTGTTCATATTGAACACAGCGGGCAAGGAGGAAGGCATCAAGGATGTCATCGATAAGATTTCCTCGGAGATCACCGCCGCCGGGGGGAAGGTGGAAACGGTGCAGAAGATGGACAAACGCAACTTCACCCGCGTGGCCGATCGCAAGCACAATTCCGGTTTCTACGTAAACTTCATTTTTGAAATTGCGGAGAGCGCGGTGAACCAGTTGCGTCAACGGCTTGATTTGAACGATGACGTCTTCCGGGTGTTGTTCACCGTCGCTTCGCCGCCCAAAGAGGCCCCTGAACCCAAATAAAACTCAACTGTTATGGCCAGTTTCAACAAAGTCATCTTGATGGGTAATTTGACGCGGGATCCCGAACTGCGTTACACGCCCAAAGGCACGGCGGTCGCCAAACTCGGTCTGGCGGTCAATCGAACCTGGAAAACTGAAACCGGCGAAACCAAGGAAGACGTGCTGTTCATCGACGTCGAGGCGTTCAGCCGCCAGGCGGAAACCATCGGTCAGTATTTAAAGAAGGGTAGCCCGGTCCTGGTTGAAGGACGTCTGCGGATGGACACGTGGGACGACAAACAAACCAACCAGAAGCGCACTAAAATTCTCGTCACTGCCGAGAATGTCCGATTTTTGGGATCCGGTCAGCCTCGAGAAGGCGCGGCGCCGGAAGCGCCTCGAAATCGCCCCTCGGCGACTCCCGCGCCGGTCGCGGGCGAATCGGTCGAAGAACCGCCGCCGGAAGACGATGTTCCATTCTGATGCCTTGACCGTGAACGCGGCGGGTGCCGTCTCCGATGACTGTAACTTCAACGCTTAACTTTTCGCATGTCTAAAACTGAAGTCATCCTCACGCACAACGTGATCGGTCTGGGGGCCGAGTCCGACCAGGTCAAGGTCGCCGCCGGTTACGCCCGCAACTATCTTCTTCCGCAAGGTCTCGCCATTCCGCTGACCGCCGCCAACCAGCGCCGGCTGGAGGCGTTGCGCCAGCGCCGCGCCGAGCGGGAAGCGCACGAATTCAACATCATGAGCGAACTGGCCAAGGGCCTTTCGCAAATGGTGCTCCTCCTCACTGCCAAGACCGGCGAAGGCGGCAAGATGTTCGGTGCGATCACTCCGGGCTCGATTGCGGACGAGCTCAAGCACCAGTTCGACGTCGCCGTCGATAAAAAGAAGATCCATCTCGAACACCCGCTCCGCACACTGGGTGAACACGAAGTCGAGCTGCGATTGCATCCCGAAGTGACCGCGACACTGAAAGTCCGCATCAACACCGCCACGCCGCTGCCGCAACCGCTTGAAGCGCCGGCCACTGAACCCAGGACAAAAGAATCCGCGCCCCGCAAAGCCAAAGAGATCGCCTCAACGAAGGACCGGGAGCCGGCGTCGGCGAAAGCCAGGGAAGCTGCCCCGGCCAGGACCAAAGAGGCCGTCGCGAAAAGCAAAGAGGCTGTCCCGGCCAAAGGGGAAACGAGAAAGGAACGCGCGCCAAGAAAGCCGACCGCTGAGAAGAAAGCGGAGTAGGAAGGTCTGACTCTCGCAGAGGTCCAACAGCCATGGACGCGGATAAGACGTCCTGAGCGGTTTTATCTGTTCCAAGCATGGAATTTGGTCCCGCCGTGGTGCCAGGCGGCGCATCCCGTCAACGCGCAGAGGAGCAGTCCGATGAGTAGCCTTTGCGAATTCAGTTTTTCATTTCCAATGGCGCTGAGATTGCATGTTACGACAAGGTCCTCAACTCACTCAAGCAGTGGGTAGTGTCCTGATTTGGTGGCG
>QHPW01000152.1 GCA_003219675.1 Verrucomicrobiota bacterium | reverse complement strand
CCGGCGGGCCCGGGCAGCGTGTAGAGTGTCGAATAAAGATAAGTGCTGAACGTGCTCCATCCGCCCCCCACACCCGGATTGGCCGAGCCGCCGACCTTGACGACAGGATTGCTGCTGGGCGAAGTGTTCTCAAAGCTGCCATCGGTGATCAGTTCCGTGGCCTCAGCGGAACCCACAAAGGCCAGCCCACCCGCGAGGACGGCCAACCCCATTCTTCTCGTTGGTCTTTGCGGTCTCATATTGTTTCAGTTTTTCCTTCGTTCGCGCCTCCAGGAGAAGTTCGCAGTGGACCTTTCCCGCCCCGCACAGTTGTTGCTTCTGTGGGGGCAGTTTACGTCGGAATCCAGGCCTGGCAATAGCCCGTCTTGGGGGGATTGGAGTCAGGTGGTCGCGACGTGATGCGCGCACGAGTTTGTTGCCGGATGGCGGGACAAACTCAGGATGCCCGCGTCGTCTGACCTCCGCCGCATTCTGACTCGCCGCCCCGACCGGTCTGACTCCCCCGGGGTCGCCGGATTCAAATTGCAGGATTTTTCTGGAAAAGGTTCCTGCGAAATCGTGAACTCTTGATATGTCCAAGCAACGTCCAAGAGCAGTCACTCCTCAAACCGGCTCAGCCAGGGCGTCGCCTCCACTTGTGGCGGCGGCGACGGGCTATTGGCGCCGGCGCGTTTTCAAGAATTCCTACACCTATCGCGGACGGCGCGTGGCGGTAAGGGGCTGGTCGGTTAAGATCCAGCACCGGAGAATTCGCCGCACGTTCTCACTCGCCGCAACCAATCGCGCGGCTGCCGCGATTGAAGCAAAAGCGATCTATCAAACGATCCTTACCCTGGGCTGGGACGCGGTCACGCCCACCGGTCACCGGCGCGTCATCGCGGTTCGCTCAGGGGCCGATGGCGAATCGGATCCGCTTCCAAAAACCGACGCAAGGTATTGGAGACGCCGGTTACTGCGCCGCCGGCATCGGTTGCGGCCGAGCGCGGGGCCGCTCGCCGGGATCTCCACTCGCATCGAGCACGCCGGCATCAATCACTACTTCCCCCTCGGAACGCTCGACGAAGACGCCGCCGCGGCCAAAGCGCGTGAAATATATCTCGCAGTGGTCAATGAGGGTTGGGAAGCGGTCAACCAACGTTTCCAGCGCGAGCTGACCATCGCGATCCACTGGACGGAAAACCCGCTGGCCTGGACCTACGCCACGATCCACACCGTAGTCCAGGGTCCACGTCCGAAAGCGTTTTCCGCGTCGTCAGACGACGCTCGACACGTCAAGGTCGCCCTCGTCGAACCCGATGCCGGCGTCCGATGGGCGCTCGCCCGGTGCGTCAACAGGCAGGCCGGATTCGTCTGTGCGGCGACGTATCGCAGCGTGCGCGACGCTCTCGGCGGGATCCCACGACGGACGACGACTCTCGCGCTGATCAACGGAACACCGGAGGTGGCGGCCGGTGAATTTTCAGGTAAATTGCAGCGCCTCCGACCCGATCTCCCGATTATTTTTTTCTCGACGCACGAGGACAGTGATCAACTCTTCAAAGCAACCCCCGGCGGCGCCGTCGGTTACTTGTTGAAGCGCACGTCACCGGAGCGGTTGTTCGAGCCAATCCTGGGTGCGGCGGAAGATGGAGATCTTTCTGTCGATCGCATCGCTCTGCACGTTCGGCGCTATTTTCAGAACCTGGCGGAGTCGCTCTCCGCCCTTGAATCCACACGGGATGTGGCAAGGCTGACCCATCGTGAGCACGACATCCTGAATCTGTTAAGCAAAGGGTACCTGGACAAAGAGATCGCCGATGCATCAGTAATCAGTCTCTGGACCGTGCACGGCCACCTGAAGAAGATTTACGACAAGCTCGGCGTCCACACGCGCACCGAAGCGGCCATACGCTACTTGCACAAGTAATTTGGATCAGACTCAATCATCATCATTTGCGCCGATGACGGGACCATCCGTGTGGCTGTCGCGAGTCCATCTCTGTCGCCGCGATGATCGCGAAATCTCCATATCTCACACAGAGAAAGACCCCCGCTGCATCAACCAACACCGCTGATTAGTGCCAAAAGTGAGGACCCCTCCTTTGATGATCGATACATGATACACCGCCCCCGTGATATTCCACTCTGACTTTGCGCGCCATGCGCGCCAGACTGCTCCCGGCACTCAGATGTGTCGATATCAAGAACTGACACGTTTATGGAGCGGGGGATCGCAGCTCCGGGTCTTCTGGCTCATGTGATTGTCAGCAAATATTGCGATCATTTGCCGCTGTATCGTAAGCGTCACGCGGAGCACCTCTGGTCGGGTTTCTCATAAATGTCATAGTTCTCATAACTATGATATCTACGACTTCAGTGGAGCTGGCCGTTGCTTCGCCCGTGGCCGAAAGCGTCCTGGTCACGACCGACTCCCGAGGCCGCGTGCGCGTCTCCAAGGGAGCAGCGCCGGGCCGTGCTTGCCC
>QHPW01000021.1 GCA_003219675.1 Verrucomicrobiota bacterium | reverse complement strand
CTCCGCCGTGATGCCGAGCCAGCCCGCGCCGCCGCCGGGAACGGTCAACGCCCAGTGGCCAACAAACGGGTTGTTGGGATCGGCGGCAGAGGCCGCGACAGCCAACGCAGACAGCAGCGCGAGCACGCCTGGAAGTGAACGGATGAATTGAACAAGGCGTTTGGTGGGAATCATCCTCTCTTCTTAGGCGTCGCCGTCTTTAGTTCAAGAAAAATCGCGTGGCAACCGACGCGAGCACTCGAAAGCGTGCTACCCAGGTCGAGGCTCTCCAGGAAACGGGGTGGGGCGAGACTCCGTCGAGCCCTAACCTGTTTAGATCCGGGTCCGACGGAGTCTCACGCCCCCTCCTGGCATCAGTCCTTTTCTGGCGGAAGTGACTTCACGTATTCGCGCCAGAGGTTGACCTCGACATATAGCTCGAAGAACACCTGGGGTCGCAATTGGAAGTAACCGGCCATGAGGTGGGACTTCTCGGGTCGGTCATCGAACGCGGCCTGAAATTCGGACGAAACGATCATGATCGGCGCCAGGGGATCCGGCGGGATATTGTTCCAATAACCGACACGAGTGAACCGGCGCAGATACCAGGGCAACGGCCAGTAGCTGTCGTGGTCCGACATGACTTTGACCACGAGGTCGTGGCCGTCGGGTGAAACGCGCGCGAGGGCCTCGATCTTATCCACCAGTTTCAAAATGTCGGGTGAGGTCTGGGCGTACACATACGGATTTCCCGGACTGGCGCAATAAGGGAAACTGGCCCGGCACGCCTGCCAGCCGAGCTGCGCCGAGGCAACCATCAGCAAAGCGCCCGTTGTCCAATTGAACTGACGCGCTGTCCTGGACAGTAACAGCGTCACGATGCCTCCACCTACGATCAACAATATTCCATAAAAATAGTAATGCTCTCGGCTAGAGAGAGAATAAGGATAGGTCAGCCAACCAAGTCTCAAGGTAGCAACGACGAGCAAAATGCCAGACGTCCATTTCAACCATCGCGTTCTGCGGGCGCGCAACAGGACCGCCGCGCCAACGCCCGCGAGCAGAATCATTCCGTGGAGAAATCCGAGCAGGCACCACGGCGTTTTGTAGGAGAGCACGGTGTAGATCAACATCAGGCCGCCGGTGAAAAAGGCCATGGTTCGGACCAGCAGGAGGTTGGTTTGACCGAGCCACCGGCGGGTGAAAGCGGCGACGCATCCAACCATCGCGAGCGCAACGATCAAAGCCTCGCTCCACACCGGCCCGTTCTTATGATGAAAGAAAAGCAGGCGGCGGAAATAGAAATACCACGGATGAACGTGTGGCGAATCGCCGGCGGCACGATGCGCCCAAATCCAGAAGGTTTTCAAGGAATCGATCAGGCCACCGAAGTGGGTAAAGAAGGAGGAGAAGAGAATCATCCAAACCAGCAACAAAACGGTCAATGCGGCGGAGACGTGTTTGACGTTCAGATACGATTTGACGGCAAGGCTTTCGCCGTCAAGCCACCGGCTCCAGGCCGCGGCGCACGCAACCGCCATAACCATCGAGAGCGCGGCGAATATGAAAGTTTCCTTGCTCGCAAACATCAGTCCGAGGCCCAGTCCGGCCAGCAAACACCAGCCGGTGGATTTGCCCTGGACGTAGCGCCAGCAAGCGCCAAGTGTCAGCGCCGTGAAGAAGACCAGCAGCATCTCGTGGATGTAATAGCGGCTGTAAAATACCATCGCCGGCGAAATGGCCGTGAACGCAGCGGCCCACAGCGTTTCCACCTTGCCCAGACCGTCCGCGAGCAGGTACAGCAGCAGAATCAGCCCGACGCCGAAAGAGACGGTCACGCGACGGAATGTGGTTTCAGTGAATTGATTGAAGTCTTTCGAGCCGCTCACCCACGCGGATGGAACCGTGAAATATTCGAGAGTGGGCCCGTGAAATTCGTTGGGATCGTATCTGTAGGCGTGGTTGACCCAAAGCGAGCGGAACCGGATCGCGTTGACTCCTTCGTCGTTGTGCATCGGGCGGCGGTCCAACTGCGGCAGGCGCAGCGCCAGCGCCAGACCCACGAGCAGGAAGAGCCCCGGTCCGAACCACCGGTTCATCGGGCGGGCAAGGCGTAAACTTCGATCTCGGTGTAGGAGTTCAGAGCATGGTCGGTGTTGCCCTTGCTGTAGCAACGAACGTAGCGGGCTTTGGTTCCCTTGGCATCGATCAGTTTGCCTTCGTGGTTCTCGAAGTATTCCCGGTCCGTGCCGGTTCCCAGACCGGAACTGTTGTCCTGATCGTTGTTGAAGAGTGTGCGAACGTCATTCTTGAATTCAGGATCGTCCGACACTTGCACGATGACGTCGCGATAAACCACCGGGGTCTTGTGTTCGTGCCAGACCAAAATCGCGTAAAGGTTGTGCTACTCTTGCAGGTCGACCTGAACCCACTGCGTGCGGCGTCGCAAGGTCACCACGTTTTCATCGAACGCATGTTTCTTTCCGTCCGTAATCTGTTTGAGATCACCGGAAATAGGATTCGGATCACTGCTGGTCACGGGTCTGCCCAAGGCAACGTTCTGGACACCCTTGGGCGCGTAAAAGGCCGGACGCGGCTTGCCGGTTGGCTTCTCGGCAGTCGTGTCGGGCGGCATGTCTTTGGGCGTGCCTTCGTAACCCGCCGGCGGCAGATTCAACGGCAGCGGGGCCAGGTCACTGGTCGGTTTCTGCGACGACCCCAAAGCGGCGTCCGCAGCGCGGCAATCGGTCACTATCGCGAACAACGGAAGCGCGGACAGCACGCCCAAGGAGACGAACTGCGCAAGACGCTGCCTGAAGGGTAAGGAATTCTGGTTCATTTTTTGCTGTCCGGATCAATCTTTTCAGGTGTGCATTACCAGAGGCTGGCGATTTGGGCAAGGCGGTTCAATCGCGGGTAGTGTCCTAATTTGGTGGTGGCGGTGCTGCGGCACCGCCGTGCGCCGCGGCAGCGGCGCACCCACCTTAAGCAGATTAGGACACTACCCAATCGCGTTTCCGACGCGCAGCCCTGAACCGGGTAAGCTGCGGGTA
>QHPW01000150.1 GCA_003219675.1 Verrucomicrobiota bacterium | reverse complement strand
AGTAATCCACGCCTTTGTCGTGCATGTAATCGTCGGCGATGCCGCGGAAATCAATCCAGCAATGCGAATATTGATGCCCGAAGAGCGGAGGGAAATGGACGAAGCTCTGGCCGTGGCTGGTTTTCCACTGGTAACCGCTGGTCCATTGGCGCCAGCATGCCGGCGCAAGCGCATCCGCCGGAGCGCCAAGGCCGAGCAGATAAAGGAGCATCGCTTCGTTGTAGCCGATCCATCGGCTCTTGATGAAACCGCTTTCGGGATACCACCCCATGGTGAGTGACGCTCCTTCGTTTGCCCTCACTCCGTCCCGCGACTGCGGAACCACCCTCTCCCCATCCGATGGGGAGAGGGCAGGGGTGAGGGGCCGCATTGGGTTTGTCATCCAATTCCAATCAACGCGGTTGCAGATTCGACTCGCGATTTCGCGAATGGCCGCTTCATCGGCGTGTGCGCCGTTGAAATATCCACGCGCGTAAATCATCCCGGCGAGCAGAAGTCCAGTGTCAATGGATGACAACTCGCTTTTCCACGCGCGCACACCAGTGTTCATGTCCAGAAAGTGGTAGAACCAGCCTTTGCAGCCGATCATCCCGTCAGCGTTCGTTCCCTGCGGTTTCTCCCAAAAGGTCTTCAGCGTGGTCAACACCCGCTCGCGCCCCTGTTCGCGCCTGATCCAGCCGTGATCGATTCCAATCCCGATGACAGTCAGACCGAAGCCGACGGCGGCAATGCTGCAATAGGAGTTGGTCCGGGAACGGTCGCGGATCAGGCCATTTGCCGGATTCGCCTCATACCAGAAGTAGTCAAAGGCAGTCTGTTGCAGATAACTGAGAAAGTCTTCGTCGTTGGCAAAGCCCATTGGCCTGGAGCTCACGCTCTCCGAATCGGGACTTTCCTGCTGCTCACTGCCCACCGCGCGCACGCGATAGAGATAAGTCCGGCCATTGGTCAGGTTCAGGTCGGCGAAACCCCGCAGCGGGACCGGTTGAGGAGTGACTTTAGCGAACCGGCCGTCCTCCGCCTGAGCGCGGTAAACGCAATATCCTGTGAGGTCGGCGCGCGCGTCGCATTGCCAGTGCAACACGACGCTTCGATCACCTGAGCGGGTCACGACGCCCGTGGGCGCGCCCATGGGGTTGCTGTTTGGCTCCGCCGCCTCCATCGCGAGAGGGAGGAGCGCAACAGCGAAAAACGATCCAAGGGAGAGCAGCGCAACCAAATTAAGGCACTGCCGTCTATGCTGGTCTAGTGTCATGTCACAGAAATAGCAGTACAATCTGAACGTTGCGCTTTCCCCTCACCCGGCCTTCGGCCACCCTCTCCCCATCCGATGGGGAGAGGGCAGGGTGAGGGGCGCTGTGGTTACAGTCATTGTAAAGAAGCGTTAGGAACCGCACACTAGTACGACAACAAGGAGATTGAATTACATCCCAAAGCTCCCGCCTGCCGCAAGGCTATTATAGCACGGTAGGGGGCGTCAGGGCGCATCTTGACACTGCCCTCGACTCGACTGGCACCGCGGAGCGCCGATCTCCGATCCGGCGCGTTTCCGGGTGCTTTTCAATACCTGCCGGGTCGGAGACCGGCGCTCCGGTGGCAGTGTCAAGATGCGCCCTGTGCGTCACTCCGTGCGCGCCGCAGACTCGAATCCGTTCGCCGAGAGGCGGGCACGGGGGTGACGCGCCCTGCCTGACATACATGGGCTTTGTTCCGTAGCTACTCGGTCGGTGAGTCTGCCTTAAAATAATCTGTTACCTTTCAACGGCGGCGTAAATGTACAGGTGAAATGCAGACCGATGACATGGGTCTGGTGCGGGAGTATGCCCGGCGCAATTCCGAGGAAGCCTTTGCCACACTGGTAGCCCGGCATATCAATCTGGTTTATTCCGTAGCGCTGAGGCAGGTGCGCGACCCGCATCTGGCCGAAGAAATCACGCAGGCGGTTTTCATCATTCTGGCGCGCAAAGCGGCGTCAATTGGTCCGAAGACCATTTTGCCCGGATGGCTTTGCCGCACGGCGCGATACGCCTCCGCCAATGCGCTGACCATTCAACGGCGGCGGCAACGCCGCGAACAGGAGGCTCAGTTGCAATCCATTTTGAACGAGTCCGAACCCTCAGCCTGGCCGCTAATCGCTCCGTTGTTGGACGGGGCGATGGAACAACTCGGACAAAGAGATCACGACGCCGTCGTGCTGCGTTTTTTTGAAGGCAAAAACTTCAAGGAAATCGGCGCGACACTGGGCGCGACTGAAGATGCGGCGAAGATGCGCGTGAACCGCGCGTTGGAAAAGCTGCGGAAGTTTTTTACGAAACGCGGCGTGGTTTCGACAACGGCCATCATTGCCGGAGCGATTTCAGCCAATTCCGTTCAAGCCGCGCCCATGGTGCTGGCAAAGTCCGTGACGGCCGTGGCGATTGCCAAAGGGACGGTGGCAAGCGGTTCAACCTTAATCCTCATCAAAGGAGCATTGAAACTTATGGCATGGACGAAAGCGAAAACCACCCTCGTTGTCGCCGTTGTTATCCTGGGCACCGGCACCACCGCAGTCGTCCTCAACGATGTGGTGTCATCCCCGGAAGCGAGCCGGCGTCAGCTCCTGGAGGACGGATCGGTGCTGCTGCTCAATCGCGCGCTGGTGGATTCGAAGGTAAGAATCGCCCATGGGACAAGATTGGCGAAGCTCCTTGGCAATGTCGTTCCTGCGAAAGGCGTACACCTGTTCACTCTCAATTTGGATCGCCAGTCCGTCTTGAACTTTGATTGGGGAGGCAGGAGTATGTTGGTCGCAGAATTCCAGCTCACTGGCCCCAACGCGCCAAGCCATCCATTGGTAAAGCCCGCGTTTTATCATCAATTCCGATTCGTCGTTTACGGAGAGCGCGGAATTGAATTTGTCGAGGAATTGAGCGGAAACCAATTCCAACCCTACCCGGATGGCCATTACGGCTATATTGCGACCAGTTGCTTTCCCCGCGACTCCCAATGGCTCGGGTTCCGTGTCGAAAGGCGCGAGACCGAGGACCAAGGCGGGCCGTGGCAAACGGTTGCGGACCTCAAGATCAAGAACCCCGTCCGCCCGATCGACGATTCCCTACATGCCGCGCGACATTTGGAAGCACGTCGTCTCCAGACCTTTCGAGGTGCGGTCCAATGGAGTGTTACTGACCAACTGGTCGGCGGCCTATGTGCAAGTGGAGGATGCCAGCGGCAATTGGGGTCCTTTAGCGACCCATCGAAGTCTTGATCCGAGGTATGTTTGGAAGCTGGAAGCCGATTTCGAGCCAGTGTCCGACTTTGCGGAGGAAGAGTTGGCCACAATCGGAGTGCCAAGGCCGTCGTCCACAATCACAACCAAGGTCATGAACGTGCCTGTGACTGTTTCCTGGGACGGATATTGGCTGGACGCGAGCATTCCGACGAATCGACCCAATCTCGGTCTGAGGTTTATCAATGCGGCGGATGATGCGGGCGAAAACGTTTACGATGCAAGTGGCAGTTGGAATCAATATCGCTTCCGAAAGGGAAGCTTTATGAGTCGCAAAGGAAATGTCTTAACAACTGGTTTCAAACCCACGAAGGTGACCGTCGCTCTTGTGCCGAACGTGCACGCTACATTTTACACTCAGCCACGGCTCAAGGGTGAGCCGCCAAAGAATTGAAGGTTCTTCATGATTCCTCACACACTCCAAGCCCGTTTCCCATTTCCTTTCCGGACGGGAGCCCGTGGGAGAGAAACGAAATCCGGGTTAAACCGAGCAAGGCTCCATGGCTTGGACTCCTGCTGGCGTGGATGAAGCCTCAGTGGAGGTGGGGTCTATACCCCAGTGGACGTCGAAGTCGGATAGCAATAAACAGGCTAATCATGGTATGAAATCCCTCGGCAATACACGGCCCGGAAACCCGGCGTTCACTCTGGTCGAGCTCCTGGTGGTCATAGCGATCATCGCCATCCTCGCGGCGTTGTTATTGCCGGTCTTGAGCGGAGCAAAGTTGAGAGCGCAACAAATCAAGTCCCTGAGCAACGTCAAACAGTTAACACTCGCCGGCTTCATCTACTCCAATGACAACACGAAGAATCCGGCTTACCGCGACCCGAACTACCTGGGCGGCGGGGCATGGATGGGCACACTGGCGCTTTTGGATAAGGAGAATGGTGTGGGAATTTGTCCTGCCGCTCCCTTAAAGAATCCGCCTCCTGCCAGTGGCAACCGGCAAGGCTTCGCGGACCAGGCTTGGGTCCGGTGGACCGCGGATCAGAAAACCATGCTCTTTGGCAGTTATGCATATAACGGCTGGCTTTATTCGGATATGCAATTTCCCGACCCGAATGACCCAAGGCATCAACTCCTCTTTGTGACAGAGACAAGCATCCAGAAACCGGCGCAATCTCTGGCCCCTGGAAATCGACCGACCCAGCCGTGACCTTTATGCCGGCATTCCATTCGCGGAGCCCACCGATTCCATGGGTCGTTGCACCATTGCGCGGCACGGTGGTCGCAGTGCTGCCCGCGCGCCGCGCAATGTTGCTCCCGGTCAAAAACTGCCCGGAGCGATTAACATGGGTCTGGCGGATGGCCACGTTGAATTGGCGAAACTTGAGAACCTCTGGAATTACTACTGGCATCGTGATTGGGAGCCACCCGCAACGCGCCCGCAATAACGAGAGCCAATCTTCGAGGGGGTTAATCAACCCGCCTCAACTTTGCGATACGAGCACGGTTGATTCGAGCGAACGGCGAATCAGCTTGCCGCCTGCTCGGATTCGGGCAAGATATGTTCCGCTTGGAACGTTGCGTATTAAGTTTGCGCACGGCGTTTTCTGCCACACCTTGTCTGGTTTGGCCGCCGAGGACTGCTTTCTATTTCGTTTTCACACAGGCAGTAGCAGATTGCAGTATCAAATAGTCGAAATCCGAGCGTTTCAAAGCACTTTTAGCCTATTGCAGTTAAACGAGCGGAAGGGTGGCTGAGTGGTTGAAGGCACCTGACTCGAAATCGAAAAACGCACTTTTTGCCCCTTTTGTCCGCGGCTGGCAACCAATGATTCGCTCAATGTTTACAAGGGTTTTCTCCACTTTCGGCGCTGACCGCGCTTAGCCAATTTTGGCCCCCAAAACCGCAAACAGTATCAGATTGCAGTATCAGATTTTGGTTCTCGACGAACGGGCATTTTGTTTCCACCAACCTCGCGCAAGAGCGTCCCGAGATGTATTAGGTTTGCCGCTGAGGGTTGGGAGTCTGGTTTTTTGATATTCCCGTGCCCAGGTGGTTTTCAATGACCTTATACGAGGGTGTGTTCATCAATGTGTGCATGTAGCAGTGGTGAACCGTGAGTATCAAATCTTGAAAGACAACGTCTTTTTGGCCGTTTTCGTCTGTCGCTTCTTCGATCAGCTTAACCTTGAGTCCCATCTCTTGACACTCTTCATAATGGATGTGTCGGTCGTGGGTTCTGTTCTTAGCGTAATGCGTTAGACTCTTGACGATCTGCGCTGCTTTTCGTTTCGCGTTCGGCTCACCGTTAAACATCACAGCCGCAAGCTGCTGTCTAACAAACGTATTCGACAACGCGATTGCGTTCTGGCAGCGGCTTAAAAAGGTCGGACGATACTGGCCGATGATTGTTTGCCAAATCGGAATTTTGCTTGGATCTTTCTTCACTTCGCGGCACGCCTGTTCGAATTCTTTGAGAACACCGTAAGTAGGAACCCCCTGAAGTTGAGGATCAATCGGCCCAAGGTTCGAGTGTTTGCCGATCCAGATTTCCTTGCACGAACAGGCAATCATGGTGCCAGCGGACATCGCCATTTGCGGAACAACAGCTCGGATATCTGGCACGGAGTTACGATCCTTGCGGAACATCTTTTGTAAGTAGTCCACAATCGACTGAGTTGACGTTATGTGGCCTCCGGGAGTATGAAGGATAAGATCAAGTCCCTTGCTGCGATCCAGTTTGTGAACGGCCATCATAAAGCCGTTCTTGTCTTCGTCAGTGATTTCTGTCCCGAATACGTTAGGCTTGGAAAGCCATCCTGAATAGTACGCGATGATGTTCCTGTTGGTCTTCGCGTGTAATTGCTTCAGATACTCATGCCGAATTAGCGCTATCGCATTGTTGGCAATGTTCTGGTGTTGAGTTGCAAGAGCCAAGTTTTGTGCCTGAACCTGCTGGATTTGCTGAAGGACCTCGTTCCAATTAGGCATTTGCAGGCGGGCACGTCGTTACTTCAACGCCATAGGTGGTTTCGCTGGGAACCCATTTTAGGGGAGATGGGTGTTCCAGAGAGAAGTTGTCTTCGTCATGTCGCCAGAGCGGTGATGGAGTCGGGGCAAAAAACCGCCTATACTGGTTCTCCAGCCTAGTCTTTTTCGGTTTCGACGACTTGTGTTTCCTGCTATTACTAAGGCGCTTAGCGCGCATTCGTGGTTGTCGTTTCAATTTCACCTCTCTGCTTGTCGGTGGATGTACACAACAGTTAACCAAAATACCACATTCCAACTTAGATAAAAAATGAATATCCCGTCAAGCCGCGTAAATCAAGGTATTCGTGACTATTTATTGCGACCGTCTACGAGGAGCTGCGGTAAGTTCTACTGGATCGGGCAGCCTCTTTCAAGTGCTCGGCGAAATGCAGTTTGGCCTTGCGAAAGGCTTGTTCATTCGGTTTTCAGAAGTTTGAGCAGTTCGGTCCGGGGCACCAATATTTTGCCGCGGAGAGCGCGGCACGCCTTGAGCTTGTCGCGTTGAATCAAACGATAGACGCTGAAATAGTTGACCCCGAGCAGATCGGCCGCTTCCCGCACCGAATAGGCAAGACGTTCCGTGACGGCAGGCGGTTCTTCAACCTTCGATACGAATCCCATGCAACCTCCTTTCCTCCTTGTTGGGAGTAAATTGTGCGGATTCGAACGAGACGGGAAGAAGCAGCTTGGCTGGCGGAATCAGTTTCTCCGTGGCGATATATTTTCCCAGTGTATCGACGACTGGCGCTCTCCAGTCGATCTCGGGCAGCAGGTCGGACACTTGGACCTTGAATACGGAAGCCAGCCAGATTAGGCGGAAGTCGGGCACGTACATGGAACCGCCTTCGATCTTGGAAATGCCACTACGGATAATACGCCAACCGGTCTTTTGCAAAATGTCGGCCAGTTCATCCTGGGTCCAGCCCCGCTGATAGCGGAGGCGGCTAACCTGTCGGGCAATTAGATTCGATCCTTTCATACAACGTTCTCGCTCTTTCGCTCAATGTCGGTTACTGTTCATGTCGGCAGTTGGCCGGCTGGCGGACGCTTCCGAGCATTCGCACCAAGAGATTGCCAGAATGGGAATGCCGCCAGATGTAGCACATACACAAAATTGCAGAACGTTTGCCTCCTCTCTCGAACGAGAATCTTCATTCATTCACAATCAAAGTTTGGCCATGCGAACCCGCTGGCGGGTGCGTAATGCGCACCAAATAGCGCGTCCACCACGGATCGCGCCGACAACGAATCGATCTCCGGTAGCCTATGCGAAAGAATAGACTCCAGTTGTTCTGAAAGCTGAACAACCTGCGTCGGTCGTTGCAAGTGCGCGAGCGCGCGGCTGCAGCCGTCCGGACCTCGAGGCGAATGACACCGCATCATGTCCGCACCGTAGTCGTGTTTGCGAAAAAGTCTGTGCCCGTGCGGCACAATCTGCTTCCAAACGTCATTTTGTGCCTCAAGGGCACAAAATGGGACAGGATGATGCATTATTGATGCCTCGTTCTGGTTGTTTCCGTGATTCAACGCAGAGGAACTGGGGGCGCTGCCCGACCTCCACTTCATCTCGCGAGCGGAGCAGGGGGGCGAGCTGCGCGGGAGGATTAAGCTTTGAAGTACTTCAGCTTCGAGCTGATGAAGCCGCATTCCGACGCCAGGTCAGCCTGCAACTTGTCGCACGTTGCGAAACAGGAGGCGCGCGATTGGATCGCCGCGGCGACGTGAAAGAAATCCCAAGCGCCCGCGGGAATGGCATTGGCCTTCTCCGCGCTCAAATCGTCCGTGGCATCGAGGAGGGTCAACAGATTGACTCGGCCAAAGCGCAACCGGCTTCTCTCCGCGGCGCGCAGCGCATTCCAGGCGGTGCGGGCATAGCCCGTCTTGAGCTTGCGGAGATTGTGGCGGACTTCGAGCCGGAGCACCGGATTCCAGATGAAGTCAGTGACATTGTCTTGAACCCAGGCTGTGACCGATCTGGCAAACTCATCGTCAGCGTGGAACCAGGCCACGAGCACGGAACTGTCGGCGTAGGTAATCAACGGCGTCTCCGCTCGCGCTCCGCCAAGACGGGATTGCGGGTCCTTCCCTTGGCCTTTTTCTGTGCCTCCCACACTTCGGACATCACCTCATCCCATTGAGCCGGCTCGGCCTCTTTGGCTGGTTGCAGCTTGGCGATGACTTTGCCGTTGCGGGCAACCTCGAAAGATTTGCCTTTGGCGACCTCATCGAGGACGGCGCTGGTCTCGTTGTGGAGTTGGCGGGCGTTCAAAAGTGCCATGCGCAGACTGTGACACGCTGGCTGTTACACGTCAAGAACACGCCCGAAACCAGTGTCCACTTGTGAGTACTTACGCTCTCGAGCCGGCGCCCGGTGCCCGGTGCTACGGTGAGGACCCATTGGAGGCCGTGTCTCCGGCCAGGCGCAAGTGCACGGAGAGGACTCCGCGGTGCGCCACTTCACCCTCGCCTCGCAGACCTTCAGCCGAGCGGTCGGGAGTCTTGCTCAAGAATTCGACCCCTCAGCGTTGCTCACGGTTGGTGAATGCGATTTTGCCTGCGGTAAATCGTATCTTAGCTTCTCGTTGCCAACCCGAACAAGAATCTCTACTCTCCGTGCTTTGTGGCAACAACAGTGAGTCTCATCAATATGAAGGGTGGCGTGGGGAAGACCACGCTTGCCATGCAGTTGGCGTTTGCCGCAGGCGCGAAGGGATTGAAGGTGCTCGCTGTTGACCTTGACCCTCAGTCAAATCTCTCACAGGCGGCCCTGGGAGCCCGTCGCTACGTCGAACACCTGAAGAACGACAGGCCGACAGTGATTCAGATTTTCGAGGGATACATGCCTTCGACTTCAGCAACCGGAGGTCCGACGCAAGTGGATCCAGACAAAGTCGTCGTCAAGCACATCACCGGCAAACACGAAACAGTTGATTTGCTCCCGAGTCGCCTTGAACTCTGCCGAACACTCAGAAACCCCACCGGAAAAGAAAGGAAGTTAGCGAAGTTCTTGGCCAGAGTGCAAAGGGACTACGACCTCATTTTGATTGATTGTGCGCCGACAGACTCAATCCTCACCGACGCAGCGTATTTCGCGAGCCGTTACATATTAGTACCCGTGAAGCCGGAGTTTATGGCTGCCATCGGGCTTCCTCTCCTGGCAAAGTCACTTTCCTCATTTAGTACCGAGAACGAAGACCATCGGCTGGAAATGTGCGGGATAGTCTTCAATCATTCCTCGTCATATTCGAGTGGACCCGAAGGCCGCGCGGCAATACGGGATGTCAAGGACGTGGCAAAGCAGGAAAAGTGGCCAGTGTTCGAAAACCACGTTCAGTATCTCAGCCTCGTACGCAAAGTCTGCCAGAGAGGGCACGTCCATTCGCCGCACCAGCTATTCGCGCTGGACCACCATTCAGAATTTTGAGTCCGTTCGAGACGAGTTCTTCAATGCGGTCGGCGTAACACCGAAAAAATGAGCACGAGCGACTTTCTCAGACTCCACCTGCGCCTTCTCGTCTCTCAGTTTGGACGGAGAAGCGTTCTCGATGCTCTGGCCGATGTGTCAGGAGTCTCGCCGGAAAAGATCGACACTGAAATCGCGGCTCACGAGGAGAAGAAACGGGCAAAAGCCCCAAAACACGACAAGT
>QHPW01000151.1 GCA_003219675.1 Verrucomicrobiota bacterium | reverse complement strand
CGGGATGTTGCCGGCCTTCGACATGCCCACGACCGGCCTCAACCCATGGGACGTCTCGGTGGACATGGCGCCGAAGCTCGAGCCGTTCGGACTCACCGTGCCCATGTGGTTCTGTCCGGTTCGTCCGTGGGAATTTCGGGACGCCGACAAATGGTTCCGTGCCAGAAACCAGGGCCGCGGCATCGGCACCGTCGCCGATCTCAACCGATATCTTACTTATCGTTTCGGCAATTTCGCCCTGCTCGAACACGACTGGTGGGTGCCCCGCACCCTGGACAAAAACCCGAACAAACTCTTTCCCAGCCCCGGCTTGCCGGGCACCGTGACGCGCACCAAGGACGGGTGGCCGCGACGATTGGAAGATCCCGTCGCGTCAATCCAGCCGATCATCACCGACCTGACCGCCGCGGAAGGCATGCGCGTAACAAACATCGCGAAGGCTTACGGCGGGCACTCGCGAGGCAACTTCATTGAGTCGGTGAATGCCGCCTACGCCGACGGGCGCGTCGAGACCATTCCCCGCAAACGAATGGAATGGCAACACTCCGGCAACTGGACGACATATTATTGAGCGCGGCTTCGAACCGAAAAAAGCGGCAATTGCCCCTGGCAGTCGCTGCCTGCCGGGGCTCGGCACCAGCTGATGTGACGCACGTATTCCCCCTCACCCGGCCTGAAGGCCACCCTCTCCCCATCGGATGGGGAGAGGGACAGGGTGAGGGGTCTTCGGGAATCTTGCGGACCGGACTCGATAGGGTGGTACTGTCATAGATGCACGCCGCTGCCTCGGAAAAACTTCTTTCCTGGAGCAACGGCGTTCGCTAAAAGAGGCCTGATTCCATGAGCGCTTGCGCATTCTTTCAACGTACCGCCATCATACTCCTGACAACTTACGCTCCCTGGCTTCAGGCGGCCCCGATCCCCGGACTCTTCAACACCGGTGTCGATGACGGCGGCAACCTGCTTTCAAACAATGTGGTTGATCCGCATTACGCGATGACCGCCAGCGCCGACCCGGATTTCCCGGGGCCGAATGCGTTTACGCTTCTGCCTGGCTTTCCGGTGGGCCCGTGGATTGCAGAAGGGCCGAACTCACGCTGGATCGCGCCGCAAGCCGATCAGAGCAGCGGCAACCAGCCCGGCATTTATACGTATCAGACCACCTTTGATCTCACCGGCCTTGACCCGGCGAGCGCGCGAATCACCGGGCAGTTGGCCACGGACAATGGTCTTGCAACCGTGCGCCTCAATGGGACGGACTTGACGGGTATCACGTCCGCCGGATTTACGGCGTTCACTTCTTTTGCAATTCCGTTGGGATCACCCTTTGTGGCCGGCACAAACACACTTGAATTTGATGTGAGTAACGCAGGCAACACCGTCAATCCCGCCGGCTTCCGTGTCGAGATGACCGGCATCGCCACAGGTCTGGGTGAGAGGCCGTCCATTCTCACGCAACCTCAGAGTCAAACGGTCATTGTCGGCGATCTCGTCACCTTTTCCGTGGAAGCGATCGGAAGTCCTCCGTTAAGTTACGAGTGGCGCTTCAACAACGTTCCCATCTCCGGCGGTACCAACGAGAGCTATACCATCACAGGGGTCACTGCGAATAATGCGGGCGACTATAGCGTGCTCGTTTCAAACGCGGCCGGCCAGACCAACAGCGCGAACGCGACCCTGACTGTGCTGGTTCCGTTTCCGGGAATCTACAACACGGGCTTGAGCGGCAACCGCGCGCTGTTGGACGACGGCCTGGTGGATCCGCATTACAAACTGATTGTGAACCCGAACGACCCAAACTCCAGTGACTCGGTGGTGGAGGATTCAACCCAGTTTCCCATCGTGAACGGGCCGTGGATTCAGAACAGCGGCAAATCAAAGTGGATTGGTCCGGCTTTTGACACGAGCGCAGCAGCCGGCGGCAGCTACTCCTACCAATTGACTCTGGATTTGACCGTTTATCTTGCCGACACCGCCTTTCTGGCCGGCAGTTGGGCCACCGACAACGGCGGCTCGCTTTTCCTCAACGGAGCGGACACCGGCTACAAGAGCCCGGGCTTCACCGCCTTTTCGACTTTCACGCTGACCAATGGCTTCGTCTCGGGCGCGAACCTGCTTGAGTTCAGGGTGAACAACGACACAGTTGGTTACGCCGGCCTGCGCGTTGAAAATCTACGGGGCACCGCGCAGCAGGGAGTCGTCAGTCAATCGCCCCCATTTATCGTGGTCCAGCCGCAAGGGGCTACGCGCGTGATTACCGAGGACGTGACCTTCACCGTGGTGGCCGACGGAACCCCTCCATTTAGCTATCAATGGTTGCATGACGGAGCAACGCTCGACGGCAAAACAAATGCGTCGCTCACCCTGTCGCCCATCACGGTTGCGGATGCCGGTGACTACAGCGCGCGCGTCTCCAACGCCTTGGGTTCCACCAACAGCGCGGCGGCCCGGTTGGTCGTGATCCAGCCCCAGTTCGGCGTGTTCAATACGGGTGTGGACAGCACCGGGGCGGCGCTCGGCGACGGCCAACCTGATCCGCATTACGTCCTGATTTCCAGCGCTGACTCCACCTACACGGGACCGATTGTCTATGCGCCCACCAGCGCGCCCTTTCCGGCCTGGTTTGCCAATGACGAAAACTCGCGCTGGATCACCCCGCGCGCGGACGCTTCCGAGGTGGTCCCCGGTTCTTACCGGTATCGCCTCATCTTCGACATTGATAACAGCAACGAGGTGGCGACAGCCGCGATCAGCGCGAACGTGGGAACAGATGACGGCAACGGGGGCGTGTTTCTCAATGGGAACGATGTGAGTTTCGGAGCAAGCGGCTTCGGCGCCTTGACCCCACTCATCATACCGGATGGGACCGGCTTCTTTGTGGCGGGCGTGAACACGTTGGATTTCGTCGTGAACAAT
>QHPW01000013.1 GCA_003219675.1 Verrucomicrobiota bacterium | reverse complement strand
GATCCGTCAGATTGGTCTTCGCTTCCACGTAATAATCCTGTCCCACTACCGAGTTCCAGCTCAGGCAGAGGGTGCCGTTGGTGATGATCAACTGCGGATTGATGACCACGGGCAGGCCGTTGGTTGAGAAGGTGGCGAGAATGGTGAAGCTCAAATCGTTGGGCGACTGGTTGTCCACCGCCAGATACCAGTCGCCATTCAGATCAGACAAGAAGCCGTTCGTATCCACGAGGATCTGGACCGGATTGTTGCTCGAGCCTGACCCGGCGAAAAGGTAGTTGCCGGGGTCGGGCAACGCGTCGAGGTTCACCAGCAAATCAGCGGGGTTATTCAGGTTATACAGCCAGAAGGATACCGCCGCGTTCGTCTGATCAATGGTAAACAGGAAGAAATTCGTCAGCGGCGACCCTGCTGGAATTGTAAAATCGCGCGGAACATCGTTGGTGAGACGAATAATGTTGTAAGGGCTGTTGGTGCTTTCATCAGCGCAGATCGCGTAGGTGACAGGATTGGTTGCCACGTTATACACCCCGAGATACCAGACGCCCGGCGCAAGGGGCACGGGTTGAGAGTTCGTTGTGATCGTAATCGTGTCGGCCTGGGTGCCGGAATTCGCGCTGAGGTAGTCGTACTCTCCCGGATTCGGTCGCGGCAAGGGGTCGATCACTGGCAAGGCCCTCCGAACCACCAGGTTCACATCCGGGTTCGTCATGCTCAAAGAAAACGAAACCGCGGTCGCGTTGGTCGAGACGGTGAATTGATAATAATCCAGCGCGTTGGTGGCCGGAATCGTGTTGGTGAAACACTGGCCGTTGGTCAAGGGGTTGACGGAGATCAAACTCCCGTCCGTCCGGTCGAACCCGACACGGATGGTGAAAGTGTTGGTTTCGCCGGGATTGAAGTTCGCCACACCCAGATAGTAGCGCTGGCCCGGTTTCAGGTTCGGCGGCAGTCCGTTCGTCCCCAGAAGGAACGCTTCGTCGCCGGCTCCAAAGTTCGTGTTGACGATCAAATCGACAAGCGGATTGCCGCTGGGCAACCCGTCCTGATTGAACATCAGAACCAGGTCCCCGGTCGCCGACGACAGGATATTCGTGGCCAGGGTGGCGCTGCGGGGCGCATCCACGATGAAATACCGGATTTCGTTTCCGGCGACCGTGTTCGTGACCGGAACGCAGTTCGGGTCATAAACCGAAGCGACGTTTGTGCTGCTCGGGCAGAACGTGAGCGGGACGGCCGGCGGATTGGTATTGCCGAAAATGAACTGCAGCTCCCAGCTCAGCAATTCCGGCGGCGGATTGATGGATGCGCCCACACGATTGTCCCACACCTCCAGCGTCCACGTGCCCAACGCGGATTGACCGCGCAGACTGTTGAGCGTTTCTTCGGGCAGGAAGTACCCCTGCTGATCGGCCAGTTCCTCCACGGTGAAATCGTCGAAAAAGACGCCGTAGAAAGTCGGCGTCGTCTGCGTGCTGGCCACTTCCAGTTTGGTCGACGGGAGCGTCGCCGTGAACACGGCCGAATTGGTCTTCCAGTTTACATTGCCAACGGTATTGTCCACGGGAGCAAGAACGTTCAAAAACGTGGCGCCATTGAGGCTGATTCTGGCGGAGGCAGGCGCGATATTATTGGTGTCTGGATTCCGGGTATAGGCGAAACTGACGCGGTATTGCTTGCCCGGTGTCGTGGTGACGTTTGTCGAAATGATACCGGGGGAATTGCCCTGGATGTCGATCCATTTCTGGCCTGCGTAGGCCGGCCCCAGAGAGCCAAACGGCCCGCCATTCGAGAGAACATCGATGTTGTCACGATCCACGCGCCAGCCGTCGATGAATGAACCGGCGGGAAAATTCAATCCGTCGTTCGCGTTTTCAAACCCGTCCCGAAGCACCACAACATTCGTCAACGGAAGGCCCGAGCTGCTGGTAAACGGCGGGATGGCGAATTTGATGGGGGTCGTGGTCAGGTTGGTGTCTTCGGTAAAGAACGTATAGATGATCTGCTCGGTAACAATCGTCGCTGTGTAATTCCACCGGGTGTTCTGGTTGCTGCCGCCTTCATTGACAACAATTGTTACCTGCGTCGAGGTTCCCGGGCCGTAATTGATGTTCCAGGTGCCGGCGCCATTGATAAGACCCGAGTCGAAAATCCGAACGCCATCGTAATAAACGCGCAGCGTATCCGGGATGGTGAAGAAGTCGTAACGGATCCGGATCGTGCCGAAATTGTTTCCGGTCTCGATCACGTTTCGATCCTCCTCGGGCCCGCCGGAATCGGTTCGTGGAAAGACATTGGTCGTGACGATAGACGCTCCATAACCCGCCGAACTTGCGCCGCCGCGGTTTTCCGCCAGCAAAATCCGCGTCCCTTGCGGGCTGATGAGGTGAAGCACCAGGTCGGAAGCCCGGGCGTGCTCGATGCGCACCCCAACCTTCACGTCCGCCACCGGGCGGTTGTTCG
>QHPW01000148.1 GCA_003219675.1 Verrucomicrobiota bacterium | reverse complement strand
CGCGCCGCTGAGAGCACACCGCGCTCCCAGCTTAAACGCGATGGCAACCGCGCTGTCATCTATTGCAGCACCACCGACCCGTACCAAGTCATTCGACATCACGACCCGGCGCGGCAGCGTCAACTGGCCGAACGCGCCCGGTTTCTCGTGAGCCGCTCGCTCGAACTGATCCGCGACCGTTCCACGCTCAACGTCCGCCTTCTCACCCGCAGTCCGCTGGCCCGGGCTGACTTTGAGTTGTTCCGTAGCTTCGGCAAGCGCCTCGTGTTCGGCATGAGCCTGCCCACGTTACGCAACGATTTGGCCAAGGTATATGAACCGAAGGCCCCGGCCCCGTCGCAGCGGCTCGCGACCCTTCATGCAGCGAAGGAAGCCGGACTGCACGTCTATGTTGCGGTGGCGCCCACCTACCCGGAATGCGACAAAGCCGACCTGCGCGCTACCCTCAAAGCCGTGGCGGAATTGGAACCGATCACCATTTTCCATGAACCGATTAACATCCGGGCAGAGAACGTGACTCGGATCGAAAAGTACGCTGAGGCGGTAGGCGTCAAGTTGGCGGTGCGGCAGCACTTCGCGACGCGCGAAAGCTGGCAGGACTACGCCGTCAATGCGCTCCATACAGTTTGGGAGCTGGCCAAGCAACTCGGCGTCGAAAAGCGCCTCCACCTCTGGCCCGACAAATCGCTCGGTAGCCGGGCGTTGGCCAATCGAATGCCGAATCCGCGCAAATACCTCAAGCGGCTCGAACACTGGTGGCATCGCGTCAGCGAATGGCCGAGCTGAAGAAAAGAAGTGAAATACCTATACCCACCGTCACGAGCTTCTTTTGATTTGCGTTCGCCATTCCTTTGGACAAAGTAAGTGGCGAAACGAAAAATGTTCGAGAACGTCAAAGTTGCTTCACATTTCAACTCTAAAGAGAGGGCAGTTGTGTTCCAGGGTGACTGCATGGATTTGCTCCGCCAAATACCTGACGAGAGCATTCAACTCGTTGTCACGTCACCGCCCTATAACATTGGCAAAGAATACGAAAACCGGCGCCACCTGAACCAATACCTCGAGCAGCAGCGGATGGTGATTCGCGAATGCGTTCGCACACTCCGGAAATCTGGGAGCATCTGCTGGCAGGTGGGCAACTACGTGGAGGACAGTTCGATCATCCCGCTCGATGCAGTCCTTTATCCGGCTTTCAGCGAGCTGAAGCTTAGGATGCGGAATCGCATCATCTGGCATTTCGAGCACGGCTTGCACTGCACAAACCGCTTTTCTGGCCGTTACGAGACAATTATTTGGTTCACGAAGACCGACGATTACTACTTCAACCTGGATCCTGTGCGAGTGCCGCAAAAGTATCCAGGTAAAAAGCATTTCAAGGGCCCCAAGTCTGGACAGTACTCATGCAACCCGCGCGGTAAGAGTCCTGGCGATGTCTGGACCATCCCCAACGTAAAAAGCAATCACGTGGAGAAAACCCAACACCCCTGCCAATTCCCTGTGGAATTGATTGAACGGTTGGTATTGTCCATGACCGAAGAGGACGATTGGGTTCTGGACCCTTTCCTTGGCGTGGGAACAACAATCATTGCCGCGATGCGGCACAATAGGCGCGGCGTTGGCGCTGAGATTCTTCCGAAATACGTCGATATCGCCTTGGATCGGATTAAAATGGCTGACGAAGGAACCCTGCACATCAGGCCGATGAACCGGCCAGTCTTCGACCCCCAACACCGGCCACTAGCGATATTCAATTGGGATTGCTGGAACGGCAGACGAAATACCGCGCCAGCGAATGAAGATCACCGAGACTTATTCCCACTTGAACGGTGAAGAATATCTGATCGTGCAACGGCCGACCATCTACCACGAGATCAAGGAAGTCGTTGGTCAGGTAGACGCTGCTAGCTTCATGACGAAAACGAGCAAAGAAAAGACCATGCGTGGGAAGCGGCTATACAGCCCGCGCGCTTTGAATAAGGAGTTTGCCAAGCTGTTCCGAGATCGAAATTGGTCGGAGTCGCGTTACCAATACTACGTGACGACCAATCGCAAATACATGGAGGAAATCGTGAAGCGCCCGCTTGATGAACAACGTGAATATTTGATCACGCAGGGCATCGAGAAACCGATTCTGTCCTACAAGCAAACGGATTTCGTCAAAGATCGTGTAGCTGTCGAGGTTCAATTTGGCAAATATGCGTTTGTGGCATTTGACCTTTTTGTCAAGCACCTCCTCTTTTACAGCGGCGACGTGATTAATGTCGGCGTAGAGGTGCTGCCGATGAAGTCGATGGCTTCGGATCCAGCAGGAGGGCGCCGCCTGTCCACAGGCATCGCCTACTATGAAGGCGAAGTTTACAATATCCTGAGACATGGGCGTAGCAGCCCGCCCGTGCCGCTCCTCATAATCGGAATCGCGCCGTGAACGCGCTGCGCACGGTTTCTGAACTGGCTAGGGAACTCGGTATCGAAAACCGTGAACTTCGTTGAAGAAAATTTTGAGTTTGATTTCGGACTCCGACTGCGCGACGAGTCGGAGTTGAAAGGCCCGCTCGCGGAGCAGTTGCGCGATTTCCGGGACTTCGGCAAGGCCACCCGCATCCTCGAAACCCGCAGCAGCACTTTTTCAGGTGAGGCGCTTTCGGTTCCCACATACGTCAACGAGTTTTGGACGGCAAAACAGCGCGCCGCGAGCAGTCTGCACGAGATTTCCTATCGGGCTTGCTTCAAACCGCAGTTGCCTCGTTTCTTCATCCAGCGGCTCACTGAACCCGGCGACATCATTTACGACCCGTTCATGGGAAGGGGAACGACGATCATCGAGGCCGGGCTGCTTGGCCGAGTGCCCCACGGCTGCGATATCAATCCACTCAGCCGGTTCCTGACGCGCCCGCGGCTGAATCCCCCGACACTTCGACAAGTCACAGAACGATTTCGCGAGATCGCTCTTAACGATTGCGATGAGATGCCCGAAGAACTTCTCACATTCTATCATCCCGATACACTCAGGGAAATCTGCGCTTTGAAGAAGTATCTCTTGACGCGCCAGGCGCATGCAAAGCTCGACTCTGTTGATGAATGGATCTGGATGGTTGCTATAAACCGGCTCACAGGCCATTCACCGGGTTTCTTCTCTGTTTACACTCTTCCGCCCAACCAGGCCGTTTCGGTCAAGGCCCAGAAAAAAATCAACGAGAACCGCGGCCAGAAACCGCCCAAAAGAAAGGTGCCTGACCTCATTTTACGGAAGACACGACAACTGCTCTCTGAGTGCGACCAGACAGTCAGAAAGACTCTGGCACAGGTAAGCGCCAGCGCCCGTTTGTTTACCAAGCACTCGGCCGCCACACCGGAGATAAGCAGCGAAACCGTTGCGCTCATCGTGACTTCGCCCCCTTTCCTCGATGTGGTCGATTACGCGACTGACAATTGGCTGCGATGTTGGTTCATCGGCCTCGACCCGAGTTCGGTAAGTCTGACCGTTCCCGGCAAGTTGGAAGACTGGCAGAAGGCGATGATGGAAATTTTCCGGGAGCTTTTTCGTGTGCTACGCCCAGGCGGCCATCTTGCGTTTGAGGTCGGCGAAGTTCGGGGTGGGAAAATCAAGCTCGAGGAAGCCGTCTTGTCGTGTGGCGTCGAGGCGGGCTTGGAACCCTTGTTGGTGCTCATCAACGACCAGAAATTCACGAAGACGGCCAATTGTTGGGGCGTTGACAACAACTTCAAAGGCACCAACACGAACCGTGTCGTGGTTTTCAAAAGACCGTCGCGAGTTGCACTGTCACCATGAAGGCTGTTCCAGACGCTGCCGCTGCCCTCGATGATCGCCGTCCACTCGCCAAGGCCGGGCGATTATGAATTCGGGATGAATCAGGGTTCGATCTTCAGCACGCGGTTGTTCAAACTGTCGGCAATGTAGAGTGCGCCCGACTTGTCCACATGAATCCCGTGCGGCTGATTGAGTTCGACTGCGCTCGCAGGTCCACCCACGCCGCCTGCGCCGCTTTTGCCGCTGCCAGCTACGCGAACGATCCGGTTTTCCTTCGGCAGATATTTGCGAATAACATGGTTATCGGTGTCGGCAATAATCACATTGTCGCTGCCATCGATGGAAACTTGCTCTGAGCGCTTCGCCACTGTCGCCTCGAGGCCTTTGTGGCCTGTCCCGGCCACCGTGCGAATTTTTCCGTCCCGGTCCACCACCCTCAGCGCGTGCCCGCTCCGTTCCAGAATGTAGAGAGCGCCCTGAGAATCCACCGCTACCGCTCGCGGGTCCACCAACGGCGCTTGAGTCGCTTCGGCGCCGTCTAACGGGACGCCTTTTTCGCCGTTCCCAGCCACGGTCGTTACGATTCCAGTCTTAAGGTTCACCGACCGAATCCGGCGATTGTCGAGATCAGCCAGATAGAGGTTTTCGCCTCGCGCGTCGAAAGCGATGCAATAAACATTGCCGAACTCGGCGGCGTTTGCCGGGCCGCTATCGCCGCTGAAACCTTTCCGGCCTGCGCCTGCGAATGGGAAAACCTTCCCGGTTTTTGCATCGATTCTTCGCACGCGGTTGTTCCACGTATCGGCAATATAAATGTCGTCTCCCGGCCCGACGGCGAGGCTGTGCATGCCGTTGAATTGCGCCTGAGCGGCGGGCCCGCCGTCGCCACTGTCACCTTTCTCGCCCGTGCCTGCGATCACCGTCAGCATTCCAGATCTGTCCACTTTCAACACCCGTTCACCTCCGGCCATCTCAACAATGAACATATTTCCGCTGTGGTCGAAGTCGATGCCGAAGGGAGCGTGCAAACGACAACGCGCGGCCGGCCCGGTCACGTCGTCGCCTCCTCCGGCAACCACCATGACACGCTCGGCGTGGAGTGCTGGCGCGAACAGCGCGAAGACCAACGTGACATACGAAAGTTGCTGAGG
>QHPW01000149.1:5505-11963 GCA_003219675.1 Verrucomicrobiota bacterium | reverse complement strand
CCGCGCAACGCGGTTGGCGCCGCAACCAAAGTAGTGGCACGGGCGAGACGCCCGTGCCACTACGCCTGCCGCAAACTTTGCGCGACTTGCAGCGGTTTCGACAGATACTGACAGATTTGGAAGTCTGCGCTACTTCGGTTGCGGCCCGGCCGCGCCAGGAATTAGCCAGGCCGGGCCGCTCAATTCAGCCCGTGGAGTTCCCTGGAGTTGGTCGAAAATCCGCCATTGTTAAGCCGGCGCCCTGGCGCTATATTCCGGCGCATGTCGCGTTTGACCAGGCAGGAACAGTTGGTGCTGTGCGTTGTCCTTTCACTGCTGCTGGTAGGTTGGGCGGTCAAGTCGTATCGTGTCTCCCATCCGCAAAAATCGTCAATGGACCGGCCGAATTTGAGATAACATGCAAGCCCCCAGTTTCGAGGAAGCCGTCGGGCAAATTGCATCCAAAGATCCGCGGTATCCAGGCGACGCCTATTTCTTTGTCCGCGAGGCGCTCGACCACACCCAGAAGATGGTCGGCAAGGTGCCGAAAAAGAACGAAGTTCGACACGTCTCCGGACAGGAACTGCTGGATGGCATCCGCGAATACGCGCTTCAACTGTTCGGCCCGATGACCCTGACCGTGCTCGAAGAATGGGGTATCAAACGCTGCGAAGATTTCGGCGAAATCGTTTTCAACATGGTCGAAACCAGGCTCCTGGCCAAGACCGAACACGACAGCCGCGAGGACTTCAAACGCGGCTACGATTTTCACGAGGCGTTTCGCAAACCGTTTTTGCCGTCACGCGCAGTCCCGATCGCTATCACCGGGACGAATCAAGGTTGAATTCCGGCCCTGCCGCAATTCATTCAAGGTCTTTGGGTTTGTCCGGCGAACATGTTGGAGTTCAGCCTTCAGGCTGTTCCGGGCCGCCAACATGCGCAATCATGAACTCAAACGCGTCACGTTCGCAAAAGAAAAGACCTGGGAATTGATTCTTAATCCGCGCTTTTATTGTTCCATGAACAGACCCGTTGTTGCTCCCCTTCGCAGTCCTTCGAAAAAGGCGGCCGCCCGGCATCCTGCTCGTCCGTCCGGCACCCGCACCATCACGCTCGACAACGGCCTGACCGTCATCGTGCGCGAGGACCACAGCGCGCCGGTCGTCGCAGCTCAGGCCTGGTGCATGGCCGGCAGCATTCACGAGGGACGCTGGCTCGGCGCCGGCCTGTCGCACGTCCTGGAACACATGCTGTTCAAAGGCACCGCCACGCGCCCTGGGGCGCGCATCGATCAGGAAGTGCAGGAAGCCGGGGGCTACATGAATGCCTACACCTCGTTCGACCGCACCGTCTATTGGATCAATGTCCCAAACACCGGCGCCCGCGTGGCCATCGACATTCTCTGCGACGTCATGCAGAACGCATCCCTGCCGCCGGAGGAGCTGGCGAAGGAACTCGATGTCATCCGCCGCGAAATGGACATGGGCCAGGACGATCCCGTCCGCCGCTCGGGCCGGCGACTGTTTGAAACGGCATACACCCGAAGCCCGTATCGCTTTACCGTGATCGGTTATCCGGATATCTTCAATGAACTCAAGCCGGACGACATTCGCGGTTATTATCACGAGAAATACGCCCCGAACAATGTCTTCTTCGTCGCCGTGGGCGACCTGGAGACGGACCCTGTCGTCGCGCAGATCCGCGATGCTTACGCGAAATCGAAGGCCAGACCGCTGCCGCCTGTCGTGCTTCCGAAGGAACCCAGACAGACCGCGCCGCGCGAAGTCATTGAGGAAGCGCCCACGGAACTGGGTCACCTCCATTTCAGCTGGCATATTCCCGAATTGCGTCATCCGGACACCCCGGTTCTGGACGTGCTCGCGACCTTGCTTGGCAGCGGACGCAGTTCACGGCTTTACCGGGAGGTGCGCCAGAAAAAGGGCCTGGTGAACACCGTCGATGCCTGGACTTACAGCCCGGGCGACGCCGGCCTGCTCGGCATGAGCGCGGTGGTGGACGCGGACAAATTTGCCGCCGCGCGCGATGCGATGCTGGCAGAAGCCGAAAGGATGAAGTCAAAACCGCTCAACGCGGCCGAACTCAACAAGGCCGTCAAACAATTTGTATCGGCGACGCTGGGCGCGCGCAAAACCATGCAGGGCCAGGCGCAAGACCTGGGCGGCAACTGGATTGCGGCCAATGATCTCGATTTCTCCGAGCGTTATCTGGACGCGGTGAAGCGGGTCAAACCCGGCGACCTTCAACGCGTGGCTCGAGAATATCTCATGACGGAGAACCGGACGCTTTATGCGTTGCTCCCGCCCGGCACCGCGCCAAAACAGATCACGCTGAAGGTTCAAAGCAGCGATTGCGCCATCCAAAAATTTGAACTGCCGAACGGACTGCGCCTGCTCCTCAAAGAGAACCATCGCCTGCCGTTCGTCGAGTTCCGCGCCGTGTTCAAGGGCGGCGTGCTCGCGGAAACGGCCGCGACCAACGGCCTCACGCAGTTGATGGCGAAAATGCTGTTGAAGGGAACCAAACAACGGACCGCCGAACAAATCGCCACGGTTATCGAATCCCTGGGCGGCAGCATTGACAGCTTCGGCGGCAATAACAGCTTCGGGTTGAGCGCCGAAGTGTTGAGCGGTGACTTCAGAACCGGATTGGGTCTGGTCTGCGATGTGCTGCGGAACCCGGCGTTCCCTTCGGATGCGTTCGAGCGCGAGCGCGAAGTCCAGCTCGCCGCCATCCGGGCGCAGAAAGACCAGGTGTTGCAAAGCTGCTTTTGCGCGATGCGCCGCGCCATGTTCGGCGAAACCGGCTACGGCCTCGACGCGGTCGGATCGCAGACAAGCGTTCAAAAACTACAGACCTCCGACCTGAAATCCTTTCACAAAAAACTCGCCGCGCCGAACAACTGCGTGCTGGCCGTTTACGGCGACATCAAGGCGGACCAGGTTTTGGCTGCGCTGAAAAAAGTCTGCGCGCATTGGCCTTCAAGGAGGAGTCCCCGACCGGTGAATACAGACGGCCGTCGGCCATCCGCCTTCGCCAGTCGTTCCGGCCGAACCATTGAAATCCGCGACAAGAAACAGGCTGTGCTGGTGATTGGCTTCCCCGGCGTGACGGTGCATGATGCGGACCGTTATCCGCTGGAGCTGCTGCAGGAAGCTTGCAGCGACCTCGGCTCGCGCCTGTTTCTTCGGATCCGGGAACAACTCGGCCTGGCCTACTACGTCGGCGCGCAAAATTTTGTCGGCCTCGCGGCCGGCTATTTCGCCTTTTATTGCGGCACCGCGCCTGAAAAGGTCGAGCTGGTTGAACAGGAACTGCTGAAACAAGCCGAGTTGTTGCGAACCGAAGGTTTGACCGAAGAAGAACTCAATCGGGCCAGAGCGAAACTCATCGGCCAAAAAAAAATCGCGCGCCAGGACCTCGGCCACATCGCCACCACCACCGCACTCGATGAACTCTACGGTCTGGCAGCTCCGCGACGTTGCGGCGAAATACCTGAAACCCGGCGCGTTTGTTGTCGCCGTGGTAAAACCTGAAAAACCCTGAAGAACCAGGGGGCATGAACCCGCAAATGGCGCCGTCCCGGCAGCCGCGAACCACCGGGTTGAGCGGGATAGTGGCACGGGCGTCTCGCCCGTGTGTTGCAGCACGATTCCATGTCGCCAAAACCGGAACCTCACGGGCGAGACGCCCGTGCCACTCTCTCACCCCTCCCGGTCATTGCTGAGGAAGGACGTGGCCGGAAACGTTGCATGTCGGCGCTGTTCCCACCGCGTTGAGCGTGTAAACACCGCCGAGCGGGCACACTGGAAGGGTGTTGTTTCTCAAGTAAGGCTGAATGTCTTGAACGTTGACCGGAGCGCCGGCCGGTTTTTTGTTTTCCAGCGCCCACTGGTCTTTGCAGGCCTCGATGATCCGCAAATTGTTGATGCAGGCATTGGCTTGCGCGTTCGCCTGCGCCTGCTGGAGTTGTTGATGTTCCGCGCGCAAGCGTTCATTTTCAGCCAGCAATTGTTGAAGCTGCTGTTGCATTTGCTGCTGCGTCGTCGCCTCGGTCGTGGCGGGAGCCGGTGAGGGCGCGGATTGCCCCGTTTTCGCTGACTTTTGTTTTTCCTCGCGCAGTTGGCGGACTTCGTTGCGCAGGCGGTGAAGCTCCTCGTTCTCCTTGCGCAATCGCGTCACTTCCTCCACCTGCACCTGGATTTTCTTCAGCTCTTCGCTTTCAGCGCGCAGCCCGGTCAAGTGCTGATTTTCCTGGCGCAGACGGGCCAGTTCGGACTCGTTGCTTTTCGTGCTGTTGTGCAAAGCAATCAGACCCGTCAACAGCACCAGACTCAAACACCACGGCAAAGCCCGCTTTATTGGATCTAAATGTGCCCAATCCATAGAAATGAGACCCATGGTTTGCAGATTCGTTCGATTCAGTTTCCGTCTGGAAAAGGCAATTTGAAAGGGATTTTGTCGGGAACCTGCCGGCCTGTTTTTAGCATGTTGGCGGCCCAGAACAGCCTGAAGGCTGAACTCCAACTTGTTCGCCGGGCAAACCAAGAGCACTTGTCCGCTCGGATAGGGCTTCTCAGTTTCTTGCAGGGCGCATGGGCGCCTAGTGGCACGGGCGTCCCGCCCGTTTGTTCCAAACCAGAAACTCACGGGCGGGACGCCCGTGCCACTGACGTTGCAAGAAACTGATGCGCCCGCTCGGATAACAACGCGCCTATTTTTATTGCCAAAACGGGCGCATTGGTCTATAAGGCACTTGTTTCCTTTGGCTGTTTTGAGCAAATGAACGCCGCTACGTTTCCGGACCTCTCTTGGAAAGAACAGACGCCGAGAACGATTATCCTGGCGGCCTGTTCCATTGCGAACGAATCCTGGAAGCTTCAGGGATTCGACCGGCATCTCATCAAGCAAATGATTTTTGATGCCGCGCGGATGTATGTGAACACGCATCGGGAAACAAGCATCCGGAGTTGGCTTCTGGGTCAGGACGAAAAACAGGCAGACCTCAGTTTTTGCGCCCGATTTGCCGAGGAACTCGCACAAAACCCCGCCAACGTGAACGATTTTATACAGATGTTGGCCCGCTATGCCTCGAGGAGCCGGTCGTCGCAAAAACCCTGACCACTCGGTTCTCCGGCACGGGCGTCTCGCCCGTGTGTTCCAGCCACGATTCCATGGTGTCAAAACTGGAAACTCACGGGCGAGACGCGCCCTGGTTTGCTGTAACGGCGGTCTATGACCGTCGCAAAGGGCGCTCACAGAGCGCTGCTACGGTCCCAAGTTCTGAGATCAGGGCGACACGCGAAAAAGGCTGGTGCGCGCGGCGGGAGTTGAACCCACAACCTTCGGCTTCGGAGGCCGTCACTCTATCCAATTGAGCTACGCGCGCACTCCTGTTTTGCAGCGACGAGACATTAGGCGAATCAACGCGCGACGGCAAGCGCGAACGTAGTGGCACGGGCGTCTCGCCCGTGTGTTGCAGCACGATTCCATGTCGCCAAAACCGGAAACTCACGGGCGAGACTCCCGTGCCACTGCTTGGGTGCGGAACTGCGCGCGCTCTGCCGATTGGAAATCGGCGATACAGCAGGTTGGAAACCTGCGCCACGTTCAGGGGCGCACTCAACGGATACGCGGCATCTTGCCGCTCTCTATGTCAGGCCTGGGCTTGAGCAATGAACGGTGGGATCGGACAATCCAAGGTGTCGGCTACCGCCCGCAGCAATTCCGCCTCCCTCGCCTGCAGAATACCGTCGCTGGCCACCGTCTGCGCGCAGGCGTCGAGCACGACCGACCTGATTTGCGGCGACGCCTGGCCGAGGTGGTCCAGGGCCTGGTCAATTTGCGGCAGATTGCATTCGTCTCCGGCGAGCATGGCGACGCGCTGTGCATCGAGACCCAGCCGCTCCAGGCCGGCCTGGAAGGCCGCCCGGATCCGCGCCTCATCCTCCTGGCCAACATGAGCCAGCGCCGAAAGCAGGACGACGCTGTCCTCAATCATCGGTTTGAGGACATAGTATTGCACAACCGCCTTCTGACCGGGCCTGAAATGCGATTCCAGATGACGGCGCAACATTTTTTGCAGCGCGTACTCAAACAGGTCAATCTCCTGGTCCGCCTCAACCAGGCCCTGGACGGCTCGAGTGAAGACTCCGTATTGCGATGACGTGAGCCGCCGCAACGCAGGCATTGCCATCTCCGCCAGCGCCAGCCGGGCGTCGCGTTCCAAACCGGCGATTGCTGGAAAGAGTTTGCCGGTCGCCTGCAACAGCGCGGTATTGCTCTGCGATTCCAAACTCTTCAACTGTCTTGCGCGCACCGTCTCGTCGGAACTGAGCAGCAGCGCGAAGATCAACGCGTTGGCATCGAACGGTTCGCGAGCGGCGCGCGTCGCGGCTTCCGGCAGCGCCCCGAGAATTCCGGCGGCCCGGGCCAGATGCTCGGGCAACGGCTTGCCGATT
>QHPW01000149.1:0-5439 GCA_003219675.1 Verrucomicrobiota bacterium | reverse complement strand
GGCCGGAACGGATGGCAAGGCGGCCGCAGCCCCGCCCAAGGCGCCCAGGATTCCAAACGGGCGACCCGCCTGCGGCACCTGGCGCGGCGGCGCGGCCATTGTTTCCGGGGGAATCGCCACACGAGGAAACTTGCCGTCGAAGCTCGCGTCAATTCGACGGATGCGCTCCTCCAGCGGCGGATGGGTGGCCAGCCATCCGAACCAACCGCCGCCCAGCGCATTTCCGAAGAAAAGATGCCCGGCCTCATCCGCGTAGTCCGTGGATAAGCGCGAGCCGCGGGACAATCCGCCTATCTTTTTCAACGCTCCGCCGAGTCCGTCGGGGTTGCGTGTGAACTGGACCGCGGACGCGTCCGCCAGGAATTCGCGCTGGCGCGACACTGCGCTCTGAATCAAGCGGCTAAAAAACGCGCCGACGCTTCCCACGACGATCAGGACCAGGCCGACGAGGGGCAAGGGGTTCTTTTGGCCCCGCGACCGCAGCAGAATCTTGCCCACAACCGTGAGAGAGAGGATGCCAAACACCCAGCCGATGAGCCGCATGTTCAGCCGCATGTCCCCGTTCAGGATATGGCTGAATTCGTGCGCGATGACGCCTTGCAGTTCGTCGCGCGTGAGCAGTTTCATGCAGCCTTGCGTCACTCCGATGATCGCGTCCTTCGGAGCGTAGCCGGCGGCGAACGCGTTGATCCCCTGCTCGTCGTGCAGAAGATAGACCGGCGGAACGGGCACACCGCTCGCGATGGCCATTTCCTCCACCACGTTCAGCAGTTTCCGTTCGTCCGGGTCGGTGGAATTGGGATTGAGTTGATGGCCGCCCATCCGCATCGCCAGCGAGCTTCCGCCGTAGGAAAGCTCGTTGATTTTAAGCAGACAACCGCACACAACGATGCCAACCGTTCCGCTGCTGACAGCCAGGAACAACGCAGGGTTCCACAACCCTTTGGCCCCGATGGTGTGTCCGTGTCCCGAACCAAGAAAAATGAACGCGACCAGGAGATAAATCACGACGCTCATCCCAACGACTGCCGCGACAAAATAAAGCATCAACCGGCTTGTTTTGCGCCGGGCGTGCTCTTGTTGTGCTACAAAATCCATCGGCATGCCGCATCCTTATCGCACGAACCGCACCCTGGAGGAAATTACAAATCCCAGACGCACTTGTAGCGTTGCTGATTCGGCCTCGAACTCTTGAGGGGGGTTCATGGCCCCAACTCACGTCCAATTCTTGGAGGTGCCCGCTTCCCATGAACCGCAAGGCAGGGCGGGCTGTCCCCAGCCTGCCGGGCCGCGGCGCGGTGAGGACACCGCGCCCTACCGTTTTTCGGAGGTTCACGGTCCCAATGCATGCGAAAAACGAAAGAAGGCTTCCCATGAACCGTCTCCTCGTAGCGGCGTCTCGGAAGAGCGCCGCTGGCTGGTTGTTGCCAAAAACTGCGGCGCTCTGCCGAGACGCCGCCACGCGGGATTCATTCGAGCGCCGGTCACGTTGTCTTGCAAACATCGCGCGAAACAAATGGCGGTATTGGACAATCCAGCGCGTCGGCAATCGCCCGCAATAATTCAGCTTCACGCGGACGGATGCGGCCGTCAGCTGCGACGGTTTGAGCGCAGGCATCGAGGAAGAGTTTTTTCAACGGGGCCGCCGCCTCCGCGAGGTCGTCCAGCGCCGCCTCGATAGCGTTGAATGTGCAATCCGCCATCGCGAGGAACTTGATGTTGCCGCCGGCCAGCTTCAGAGCATGAACCGCGCGCTCAAACGCAGTTTGCGCCGCCTGGGTCGTGTCCTGTCCGGCCTGCGCCAGGGCCGAGAGCAAGGCCGAGCAGGCGGTCGACAGTTCCCCGAACGTGGTATGGCGCGTGTCGGGTTTCGGAACCGGTTTGAATTTCGGTTCCAGATGTCGATGCAGCATTTTCCGGAGCGCGAACTCGAACAGGTCCACCTGCCGGTCCGCCGCGATGAGTGCCGCCGTGTTTTCCATAAACGCGGCGTATTCCGGCAGCGACATCCGCCGCAACGCCGCGAAGGTCAACTCGACCAACGGGATTTTGATGAGCTCGTTCAAATCGCGGACATGCGACAGGAAGGTATTGAGGTTCAAACACGCTTCAGAACTCAATCGTGATTTCAGCAACCTGAGTTGAGCTTCACGCACGCTTTCCACCGGACTCAGCAGCAACACATAGATCAGCGCGGTCGCACGGCGGGGGTCGCGAGTGGCGCGGCGGACCGGTTCAGGCAACGCCTCCATGAGCTCCGCCGCGTAGATCAGATGCCGCGCCACCGGAACACCTACGTTTGCCAGCGCCAGCTTTGCGTCAATTCCAGCAAACGCCAATGACTTTGCCGCGCCCACTCCAGGCAGCGACAGGCGTTTGACAAACGTCCCCTCCTTCGGCTCGTCGGCCGCGCTCACCGGCTCCGACGGGAAGCGGGACCCGCTCCGCGGCCCGGCTTCGGGTTCCTGGAACCCGACGTCAGGGCTTCGCCCCGCGGCATGTTCCTCCATGGGCTTCGGTTCAGGGACGAAGCTTTCACCCATCATGGTCTGGATCCGTTTGATTCGTTCATCCAACGGCGGATGCGTCGAAGTCAGCCGGATGCGGTCATCCTCGATGCCGTTGCAGAAAAAGATATGACTGGCCTCCTCGGCGCGCGGCGAATGGATGATCGAGCTTTCAGGCGATTTCCTGACTTTCTTCAGCGCGTTCGCCAGGCCCTCGGGATAACGCGAGAACCGGACCGCGGCGGCATCCGCCAGAAACTCGCGCTGGCGCGAGACGGCTCCTTTGATGATGCGTCCGAAAAAGGCGCCGTTCCATCCAATGAACGCCAGAAGGACCCCGATCACCAGAATCCCGAGGTCAACACACCCTTCGACGCCGCTACGGACTTGCGGCTCGCCTCCGATGTCGCGATCGCTCTCGCGGCAGGTCCGGCTCATCACCCAGTAGCTCAAGAGCGTGATGCAGAACAGTCCGTGCACCAGCCCCATGAGCCGCATGTTCAGCCGCATGTCCCCGTTGAGGATGTGGCTGTATTCATGGGCGATGACGCCTTGCAGCTCGTCGCGGGTCAGATTCCTGAGGCAGCCCTGGGTCACGCAAACAGCCATGTCGCCGACCGTGTGCCCGGCGACGAATGCGTTCAGCCCGAATTCCCTGCGCAGAATGTAGATCTCGGGCATCGGCGTGCCCGAAGCCACAGACATCTCCTCGACCACGTGCAACAACCGCAGCTCATCGAGCTTGTTGGTTTCACGGTCGAGCCGCTCGCCGCCGAGCAACAACGCCACGACCTGTCCGCCCGGCGCCAGTTGCTTCAATTTGTAAACGCTGCCACCACCCACAATCAGCAGCGTGGATGCGGCGACCCAGAGGAACAATTGCGGTTGCCAAACGGAAACGAAGTAAGCCGTGCCCGCAGACGAGGAATGAATCTCGACGAAAACACTTCGCCAAAAGGCGAACAATGTCCAGGTGGCCGCGTAAATCCCAATGCTGACGACGTAAACCGCCGCGACGACACATGGCAGCGCCAATAGAAACAGCAGAACGATCCTGCGGCTGTTGGCTCGGGCCAATTCCTGCCGTTCAAAGAAGTCCAATGGCATCGCTGCGAGTAGAGTCCGGGTCGCACCGCAACGAAGCAATTACTATTTGGATGGGAGGAACAGCCGCATCTTGACGGCCCAACTGGCGGCTCGGAAGCCGCCGGAACCTGCACGCTGTCAGCGCGCGCTGCGTAGCGCACCCTTCGCGGATCCTCACTTCAGGAAGCCCTGCGCCTTCAACCAGAACAAACAATCACCCGCCCAAGGATGCGGATGCTCGAAGGGCGGCTTGTCAGCCAGCCCGATGCCATGGCGGCCTTTCTGATAAACATGCAGGTCAAACGGGACGCCGGCTTTGCGCAGCGCTTCAGCGAACATGAGCGAATTCTCCACCGGCACGGCGGTGTCCTCATCCGTGTGAAATAGAAAGCAAGGCGGCGTTTCCCCGGTCACTTGCAGTTCGTTGGAGAGCAGCTTTACCAGCGCCGGCGCCGGCTCTTTGCCGAGCAAATTGTTTTTCGAACCCTGGTGCGTGTGCTCCTCCATGGTGATGACGGGATAACAAAGAATGCCCAGGTCCGGTCGCGAACTTTGTCGCTCGACCGGATCATCGGCGTCCGGTTTGCCCGCATCAAAATGCGTCAACAACGTGGAGGTCAAGTGGCCGCCTGCGGATGAACCCATGATGCCGACGCGTTTCGGGTCGATTTTCCACTCGCCGGCTTGCGCGCGCACCAGACGCATCGCGCGCGCCGCGTCGTTCAACATCGCCGGATGCCGATAGCCATTCGAGCCAAGCCGATACTAGAGCACGAACGCGGTGAGCCCGTGTTGATTCAACCAAAGCGCGTAATCCCTTCCCTCGTGCTGCGCCAGGCCGCCGTAACCTCCGCCGGGACAAACCACCAACGCCCCGCCCGTCGCTGTGTCCGGCTCCGGCAAATACGGCGTGATCGTGGGAATGTCTTTGTCTTCTTTACCCAGCGCGCCAGGCGCCCCGTTCGGCCAGAGCGGGATCGGATCTTTGACTTCGGCACCCAATAAAATCGAAGAAGACAACAGCACCGCCAGCGCAAAAGAAGTCCTCATGGTTGCGGCTTAACGGCGGTCCTCGTCCTTTTCAGGAGTCCTCAATTCGGCCTTCAGCCACGTGAAAAGAGCCGAGCCAAAGCAAATCGCCACCCCCACCGGCATGGCCAGCACGCCCCAGATGGACAAATCACTGTTCAAAAGAGACAAAAGACTATCCATAATCGCGCCGGCAGTCTTGCGGCACGTGAATTGCCTGTAAAGAAGACTTTTTCCGCCGGGAATTGCACGTAGGAATGCGAACAAAGTCTGAAGCAAAGAATGGTATTAACGCTCGCCCGCGCCCGACCCTCTCCCCCAGGAGAGGGAGAATAGCCACCACCCCAACGCGTCGGCTCAAAATTGCTGTCGAGTTTTACCGTGCGGATGGTAAATTGGCTTGGTAACAGGATTACCCATGAACACGTATAAGTCCTACCGCCATTTGCCCGCTCTCGCCGGAATTTGCCTGATGGAAGAGGCGATGAAGCCGGGCCTGTCCGTGGAAGAATGCGTGCGACGGCTCAAGCGTTACCACTACGCTTTCAAACGGCTGCACCAGATTTTCACTGCGCGTATAACAGCCGAGCCGATCTACGAGCTGAAAATGGGTTTCAGTCTGCACGCTCATCTCTGCGCCGAGCACGTCTCCGCGCTGCGGCGCCGGGTTGGCGAAATGCGCGAACCGCCGCTCGGCCTCGAGCTCGTCCCGGATACGTGCCTCGAAATTCTCCTGGATGAAATTCGCGCCGCGCCCACCACGGAGGAACTGGTGCTCGGCGTTTACGAAAAGGCGTTGCCGGCATTGAGAACCGCG
>QHPW01000145.1 GCA_003219675.1 Verrucomicrobiota bacterium | reverse complement strand
CGGAAGTTCCGCCGGCGCCGATCCATCGGGACCTGAAAACCGACCACATTTTCCTGTCGGACGACCGCGTGTGCTTCATCGACTTCGACAACGTCGCGATGGGCGATCCGGTGCGCGATCCGGCCCATCTTTACGCCTATATCGTGACCCGGGTCGGCCTGGACACCCTTTCGCTTCGGCAGGCGCGGGCCGCCGCCGGGATCTTCGCCGAGGAATACTTCGCGCACGTTCCGCCGTCGTGGTGTGAGCGGTTCCGGCTGCACTGCGCCGGCGCGTTGATCGAGGTGGCGGGCGGCATGTTCAGACGCCAGGAACAGCGGTGGCCCGAAAGAGTGGCCGAGGCCGTCCAGGAGGCTCAAAACGCTTTGTCAGGAGGATTTATGTGACTGAAAACTTTGGCTGCTCAACATAATCAGAAAGGTATCCCATGAGTAGTTCATCCAACGAAACCGATCCAAACCGCCACGAACGCGCCGGACGCACCCGGGCAACCGCGCTTATTACCGGTCTTCTGATCGCTTCCCTTTCGCACCCGGTCGTCGCCAGAGCGGAAACGAAACAATCGAAATCTTACGTGCGCCGAAAGGCCTGGCCGGGAGGGGTAAAGGAGACCGTTGAATTTCCCGACGATAGCGCGCTGCCGGCGCTCGAGGCGATGCGCGCTGCGAGTCAGGCTGGCGGGATTCGATTACCGGACGAAGCTCCCATCGAGTTCTCGTTGTGCGGCTACTCGCCGGGTTCGCGCGCCACCTTTGAGGCACGGGCCGGGCGCCATCGCGTCGCAGTGAAAGCCTACGAGGAGGATCCGGTGCCGGAGGTCGCGCTGTACGTGGCCCTCGCCGCCGCCGGGCTTGCGGGCGACTCAGGGGCGCGCGTGCCGCCGTTGCTGGCCTGGGAACACGGTCTGAGGGTGCTGGTCATCGGTTGGCTTGAGGGACCCACCGCGAGGGACCTCGTCAGGAGCGGGCAGGGCAGGCGCGCAGGCGAGTTGGGCGCGTGCTGGTTCCAACGCATGGCATCGTTGCCGGTGAAGCTGGGGCCACCGCTGGGTGCCGCGCAGATGCTGCAACGGGCGCGCGACTGGGCTGCCGGTTTCCTCCCTATCGATTCCGCGCTGGGAACCAAAGCCAGGGAGCTGGCCGAAATTCTGGCGGGCACACAGCCCAAGGAAGAAGGCACTCCGCGCCTGGTGCATGGCACGCTCTACGCCCGACACATCCTCGATTGCGGCGACGGTCCGGGCGTGATCGACTGGCAGCGCTTTGGCCAGGGACCGGTGGAGCTTGACGCCGGCACGTTCCTCGCCACGATTTCGCGAATCGGACTGTTGGATAGAACCCGGGAGAGCGAGGCGGCCCAGGCGCGGGAGGCGTTCCTGGCCGGGACAGCAGGGCTGCTGGACGAGCGCTCGCTCGCGTGGCACGAGTCAGCCATGCTCCTGCGTCTTGCCGGTAAACAACATCGCCGCGACGACGGCCGCTGGCTGGAGCGGGCGGACACGCTGTTGGGCGAGGCCGCGCGGCTGGCTGAGGCGGCCGGCTGAAGTCGCGGGGGCATCTCGGATTCCTGCGATGCTGCTCCGAAAATGGGATTGGAGGAAACAATCGCCCTCACCCCGGCCCCTCCCCGGGGGAGAGGGTCGGGGTGAGGGCGAGCGTAATAAGACTAAGGAAGCACGCACGGTTCCCGGAATTTTCACGCCCTTTGGTGTGGCATTGCTGCATGGGAACTTGCATGGGCTGCGTTGCGGACGACGAGCTTGGTTTGTTTTATGTCGCGGAGGAAGCGGCAGGCATCTGGAAGTTCGGCGCGGAGCCGGACGCGGGGAGCGTGGGACAACTGGGGGGGACGGCGGAGGCGGTTTCGCGATCGGCAATCCCTTGGCCGCGGCGGCGACAACTCACTCGTAACGAAGCGAGTCGATGGGGTCGAGTCGAGAGGCCTTTCGGGCCGGATAAAACCCGAAAAAAATCCCCACCGCGGCGCTGAAGAAGAAGGCGATCAGCACGGAATCGAGCGAAATGAGAGTAGGCCAGTCCTGGGTAGCCGCGATCAGTTTCGAAGTTCCTGTCCCCACCGCGATCCCGATGAGTCCGCCCAGGGAACTGAGGGTGAGGGCTTCGCCCAGGAACTGTCGCAGGATGTCACCGCCCCGCGCGCCCACGGCCATGCGGACACCGATTTCACGAGTGCGCTCGGTCACGCTGACCAGCATGATATTCATGATGCCGATGCCGCCGACGACGAGTGAGACGCTGGCGATGGCGGCGAGCAACAGCGTCATGGTGCGAGTCGTCTGGGTGGCGACCTCGCCGATTTCCAATTGGCTTTGCACTTTGAAATCGCTCTCGTCGCCTGATCCGGTGCGGTGGCGTTGACGGAGCAGCTCGGTGATTTGCGTTTCCACCTCCGAAAGGACATCGGCGTTGGCGGCCTGAACGTTGATTCGCCGCAGATTCGTCTGCTGGCCGACCAGCCGTTTCATCGCGATGGTGTAGGGAACAATGACATTGTCATCGTTGTCCGATCCGCTGACGGAAGTCCCTTTTGACTTCAGCACTCCAATCACGGTAAAGGGCGCGTTCTGGATACGAACGATCTCGCCGAGCGGCTCCTGGTCGCCGAACAGTTCCTCCGCGGCCGTCGCGCCCAACACTGCGACCTTGGCGGCGGCGCGCACGTCCTGCTCAGTGAACGTCGTGCCGGAGTCCACCGGCCACTGTCGGATGGTGAAATAGTCGGCTGATTCCCCATAGACCGAAGCGGACCAATTGCGGTTGCCGGTGACGATCTGGGTTTTGATCTTCACTTCCGGACTCACGGCAAGGACATCCGGAATCTCCTCGGCGATGGCTTCAGCGTCGGCGATCGTCAGGGTGACGGCCGTGTCGGCGCCCTGGCGCACGCCGCGACTGCTGGTGCTGCCTGCGGAGACCTGGATCACATTCTGGCCCAGACTGGCGACTTGCGCCTCGACTTGCGCCTTGGCGCCGTTGCCAATGCCCACCATGGCGATGACCGCGCCCACACCAATGATGATGCCGAGTGCGGTCAGTCCGGAGCGCATTTTGTTCTTGTTCAGCGCGCGCAGGGCGGCCTTGAGTGTGATCATCGTGCTCATCCGATGAACTGGATTGACGGGACGATTGAGTCTCGTACAAATGGGTAACGGAACCGCGCCGAATGCGGAGGGCGTTTATCCCGCTTCAGCGTTGGAAACGGAAGCAGGTCGAGCATTTCCAGCGTCCTCCCGCCGCGGAAGGTGAAGCGGGCTAAAGCCCGACCCCAAAGCGTAAGTGCTACTTGCGGATCGCCGAAACACCGGGTGTTCGCTCCGGGCGGCAGGATGCCGCCCTCTACGGCAGGCGAGACGCCCGCCGCTACGCTGAACAGATACAAGGCTCGAGCTCCGTCACTCTTTTCCGCGAGCTCCGATAATGACTTCATTGAAACGGTTCGAAGTTCAACGCGGCGATGGAGCCTTTTCTTGCATCTATTTTCGCCGGCCAAAAGTGAATGGGTTGATGGTCCGTTCCTGGCTGCCGCCATCTCGGGCCACGCCGACCACCACCTGGTCGCCCTCCTGAAGGCCTTCGATCACCTCGGTCTGGCGGCCGTCGCTGATGCCTGTTTTGATTTGCACCGGCTTCAGGTCGCCGTTCTTTTCATTGGCGGCAGAGGCCTGATTCTCAGCGGACGCGAGGTAAACTGTTCGTTCGGATTTTCGTTTCTCCTTCTCATTCCTGCGAGCCGCGCTGTCGGGTTTTTTGTTGCTCTTCGCCTCCATCGAAGCGGAAGCAGAATCTGATTTTTTGCGCTCTGAAGATTTCGGGGCGCGAAAGCGCAGGGCGGCACTGGCGAGTTTCAGTGCGTTGTCGCGGTGAGCCACGACGATGGAAACATTGGCGGTCATGCCGGGCTTGAGTTTGAGATCCGGATTTTTGACCTCGATGATGGTGACGTAGGTCACGACGCCCACTTCGATCTTGGGAGCATTGCGGACCTGAGTCACCCTGCCGTGGAAGGTTTGACCTGGAAAGGCATCCACGGTGAACTCCACATCCTGGTCCACTGCGACCTGGCCAATGTCCGCCTCCGCCACATCCGCTTCGATCTGCATCTTCGTCAGGTCATTGGCGATGACGAACAGCGTCGGCGCGCTCAGGCTGGCGGCGACGGTTTGACCGACGTTGACATTGCGGGAAATGACGATTCCTTCGATCGGCGCGTAAATGGTGCACCGGGCAAGGTCCACTTGTGCCTTTTTAAGGGCACCCTCGCTGATTTTCACGGCCGCCTGGGCCTGGTGCAAATCCGCCACGGCTTTTTCGTATTCGGCTTTGGCGTTGAGCTTTTCGGCCTGAAGAGATTTGGCGCGATTGGCATTCAATTGCGCCAGTTCCAACGCCGCGACGGCGTTGGACAGGTTACCCTGGGCCTGGATGAGATTCGCCTCGTAGGTGGCCGGATCGATTTGCGCGATGATCTGTCCGTCTTTGACCGTCGAGTTGAAGTCCACGGCCAACTTCTCGATGATGCCTGAAATCTGACTGCCGACTTCGACTTTGACGACTGGATTCAGTTGACCACTGGCCGTCACCCTCTGGGTCAGCTCGCCGCGGGATACGGCGGATGTTTCATACTGGGGCAGGCCCTCTGAAGGCCGGTTCAGATACCACCCCAGGCCCACGCCACCCGCGACGACGGCCAGAAGCCATGGCCGTTTCAGTTGGCGCCACTGTGCGGGCTTAATCATTCGCGACCTCAATTCCTCACAACACTCCGTTGATAATCGCTCCATTTATAGCGCAAGCGGGTCAACCGCGCGTATGGGGTCTTCTCCCCGTATCAATTCAGCAATTAACCCCCTGCCCATAAATCCGCCGGTCGCATAGAGCATGCTCGGATAAGAATTGCAGATTTGAAAAACGAAAAAATGAACATGAACAAAAGGGAGATGAAGTCGGCGGTGCCGCTGAAACAAACAATACGGCTGCGGTACCGGTTCGAATCGCCGGCGATACCCCGTGACGGTCAGGCCATGAAATTCCAAAGGAATGGGGTGAACTCCCGCGTCGATTTCAGGTTTTTACCCGGCTATTCGGTTTCAGGGGCCCGGCTAAATTGTGCCGTTTGTAAACGTGGAAAAGATGAACCAAAGATCAGGACTCATAGAAGGAACGCGTCGAGACGAGGCGACGTTCGGCTTCACCATTGAGACTGACCGTATGGCTCGAGAACTTTGGGCGGGGCTCGCGTCGACGCCGGCGGCCGCCGGGACAAATCAATTAAAGCGACTTTTGAATGTGAACGACTCAAAGGTAGAAATTCCTAAGTTAAAGTTAAGAAAGGGGGCATGAATTTATGAAGCTACGTTGGACATCACCACTGGGCGCAACTCGAATCGGAGCGGGAACGTTGCGGACCGCGAGGGTGCAGGTCGTTTTTGGGATTTTGTTAACCGCGGTCCTTTCCAGACCGATTCCGTTGGCCCAGGTCAACCCGGACTCTCCGTCCGGTGGTCCGGCATTGGACTCCTCTGAGTTTCATTTCCGTATTTCAGGCGCGTCTGGCGCCGCTTACGTTGTGGAAACGAGCGGTGATCTGACAAAGTGGACTCCCGTTTTCACCAACAAAGTCTCCCCCGCCGGGTACTTCGATTTTCTTGATTCGCAAGCGAGCGGAACCGCGCAACGGTTTTATCGGGCTGTCCCTTCGCTGGGGCCGTCACAAAGTCCATTGGACGGAGATCTTTTGGAAAGTTTTCGGCAGGACAGGATTTTGGTCAAACCAAAGGCCGGAGTTACCTTGTCAACTTTGGGAGAGTTGCACGCGTTGATCCGGTCGCTACGGTAATTGGACCCTGCCAGCACGATGGGACCGCCCGCCAGCGGTCTGGTCGAATACGCCGAGCCGGATTACAAACTCGAGGCCTTGCTGACGCCGAACGATTTTCGTTACACCGATGGTTCTCTGTGGGGATTGCACAACACGGGGCAATTCGGAGGAGTGCCCGGCGCCGACATAAAAGCGCCCGAAGCGTGGGACGTCCGCACTGCCGCCGGCAACATCATCGTGGCGGTCATCGACACCGGCGTGCGTTACACACACGAGGACCTGGCGGACAATATGTGGGTTAATCCGGGCGAAATTCCCGGCAACGGCATTGACGACGACGGCGACGGGTACGTGGACGACGTGCATGGCATCAACGCCGTGAACAACACCGGTGATCCCAACGACGACCACGGCCATGGCACGCACGTGAGCGGCACCATCGGTGCCCTGGGCAACAACAGCGTCGGTGTGGTGGGAGTCGCCTGGAAGGTGCAGATCATGGCGTGCAAGTTTTTGGATGCGTCAGGCAACGGCTTCATCTCGGACGCGGTCAAGTGCATCGATTACGCGCGCAGCAAAGGCGCCAGGATCGTCAATGCCAGTTGGGGCAGTACAAGCTTTGAATCCACCGCGCTGCATGATGCCATCGACAGCCTGCGCCAGGCGGGGATCATTTTCGTCGCGGCCGCCGGCAATTCGCGAGAAGACAACGGGGTGAATCCGATTTTTCCGGCCAGCTATGATCTGGACAACATCATTTCCGTCGCGGCCACCACCCGCACCGATGACCTCGCCTTTTTCTCCAATTACGGTGCGACAACCGTGGACCTGGGCGCGCCGGGCGCGGCCATTTTTTCCTGCTGGAACGGCTCGGACAGCGATTACAAGTATAACGACGGCACTTCAATGGCCGCGCCGCACGTCGCCGGTACCTGCGCGCTTTTGATGGCCCAATACCCGAACGATAATTACCGGCAAATCATCAATCGCGTCCTCTCCGGGGTTGACCATATACCGAGCATGGCCGGCAAATGCGTGAGCGGTGGCCGCCTCAACTTGCAAAAGGCGCTCGGCGGCTCGGCGCCGACGCAGACGCCGACGGTGTCGGTAGCGGCCACTGATGGCAACGCGTCCGAACAAGGACCCGGCACAGGTACCTTCACCCTCACCCGGACCGGTGACACTTCCTCGGCCTTGACCGTGAACTACACGTTGGGTGGCACAGCCGTGAATGGAACTGACTATCAGCAACTGGGAACCTCGGTGACCGTTCCTGCCGGGGCATCTTCGGCGACGGTGACTGTGACGCCGATTGATGACAGCGAGCCGGAAGGCGATGAAACGGTGGTGCTGACGATTTCCGGTAACGCAGCTTATACCGTGGGTTCGCCCGGCAGCGCTACCATCACGATCGCAGACAACGATCAGCCGGCGTCCGGCGAGCCGGTCATCACGCTGACACCAAGCGATCCCGACGCTTCGGAAACCGGGCCTGATAACGGCGTCATCACGTTCCACCGGACCGGCGATACCTCGCAGCCAATCCAAGTGAGCTGGACGTTCTCCGGCACCGCTGTCAACGGCGTTGATTACCAGCAATTGCCGACCACCAGCCCCTTCCCGTTCGGTTTGGCCGATGCTGATCTCACGATCACACCCATCGACGACTCGGAAGCTGAAGGAGATGAAACGGTGACTGTCACCTTGGTGCCCGGACCTGGTTACACCGTCGGTTCGCCCGGCAGCGCGACGATCACGATTCACGACAATGATGGCCGCTGCGGATGCGGATGCATCCGAGCAGGGACCCGATACGGGCTCGATGACCATCAGCCGGACGGGCGACATGTCCGCGTCCTTGACTGTGAACTATTCGCTGGGCGGCTCCGCAGCCAACGGAATCGACTACCAATCCCTCCCCACCTCGGTAACGATTCCTGGAGGAGCCGCTTCAGCGACAATCACGTTGACCCCGATAGACGACAACGAAGTCGAGAGCGATGAAACAGTTGTGCTCACATTGTCGCCGGATGCGGCCTACAACGTTGGCTCACCCAACAGCGCGACCGTCACCATTCACGACAACGATTCACCATCATCACGGCCGACGGCGAACTTCACGGCCAATCCGACGTCGGGCAACGCGCCCTTGACGGTGCAGTTTACGGACCAGTCGAGCGGGAGCATCACGAGCCGGGATTGGAACTTCGGGGACGGCTCAGCGCACAGCACGGCGCTCAGCCCGTCGCACACCTACAACAACGCGGGCAGTTACACGGCGACATTGACGGTGACGGGCAGCGGCGGATCCGACAGCAAGAGTCTCACGATCCAGGTCAGCACGCCGCCGCCGGGGGCGCCGACGGCGAACTTCACGGCCAATCCGACGTCGGGCAACGCGCCCTTGACGGTGCAGTTTGCGGACCAGTCGAGCGGGAGCATCACGAGCCGGGAT
>QHPW01000147.1 GCA_003219675.1 Verrucomicrobiota bacterium | reverse complement strand
AAAACTTTTACAACTTCACGTGGAACTGTCCGGGTCAGACGGGAACGATCACTTTGCATGGAGACATTGCCACCGTGAATGGTGACTTTACCGTGGTCAGCACGGGGAGCGGCACGCTGATGGCCCGGCAAAACGGCGACGGCACCACACTGAATCTGACTATTGGCGGCAACCTGAATGTTCAGGGCGGCACGCTGGACGCGAATAACGGCACGACCGCCGCCACCATCAACCTGGCCGGCTCCTATAATGAAACGGGCGGCGCGTTTCTTTGTTCCGGCGCGGGCGGACTCGCGCTCAATTTCACCGGGGTCAACAAGACGTTCACGCAATCCGCGGGCGCCATCAACACCGCGAACATGAGCTTCACCGTCAACTCCGGCGCGTCACTGACTTTGAACAACGGCCTCAGCGTCGGCACCGGCCAGAATTTTACCGTAAGCAACAACGGCACGCTCAACTGCGGAACAAACGTGATCAGCGGCGCTGGCACGTTTACTCTGAGTTCGGGCGGCACGCTGGGCATCGGTGATCCGAATTGCGTCGGGCTGTCAGGTTCTTCCGGCAACATCCAGACGACAAATCGGTCTTTTACCGCCGCTGCAACCTACGTGCTCAACGGCACCGTCCCTCAATTCGTCGGCGTCGGCCTGTCTGGCTTCCCGGTCTTCGTCCAGAATCTGACAATCAACAACAGCGCCGGCGTGACGTTGGGCATCACCATGACCGTGTACGGCACCTTGACCCTGTCCAGCGGGGTGCTCAACACCGGAACAAACCTGATTAATGTCACCTCGACTGGCGCCGCAGCGATCTCCGGTGGCAGCAGCAGCAGCTACGTCAACGGCGCTTTGCAGAAGGCGTTCGGCACTGCCGGCAATCCGCAGTCCTTTACCTTCCCCATCGGGGATGGGTCGAATTACGCTCCCATCACCCTCACCTCGCTCAACGTGACCACGACGGGCAGCCTGACCGCCAACACGACCGCCGGCGAACATCCGAATGTCTCCACTTCGGGCATCAACGCCAACAAGGATGTCACTCGTTACTGGACGCTGACGAACTCGCCGAGCGGAATCGTGGCTTCCTCCTATAGCGCGACTTTCAATTTTGTTTCCGGCGACGTGGATGCCGGCGCCAACACCGGTAATTTCGTGGTGCGGCGTTATACCGGCGGTTGGTCAACGACAACCCCCGGCACGCGCAATGCCATCAACACACAAGCCACCGGGTTGAGCGCCTTTGGTGATTTTGCAGTGGGCGAGCCGGCCATCGACCATTATGTAGTCACCGCCGCCTCGCCCCAGACGGCGGGAACAGCCTTCAACACCACCGTCACTGCGCAGGACATTTTCAATCAGACCGTGCCGGACAGCACCACGCTCGTGACGCTGAGCAGCAGCACCGGGAATGCGCAGTTCGACAGCAACGGCGACAGCACGTTCGGCGACAATACGAAAACCTTGTCGAACGGCGCCTTCAGCATCGGCACCAAAGATTTCGTTGCTGAGACGGTGAATCTCATCGCCACGGATTCCAATTCAAAGATCGGGACCCGAAACGGGATGATAATCAACCCGACGGCTCCGAGCAAGCTGGCATTTACCACTCAGCCGCAGAATACGACCGCCGGGGCAACGATGGCCGGCGTCGTGGTTCAGGTCCAGGACCTATTCGGCAACAATTTGTCGCGCGGCGGGACTAACGTTTCAATGGCATTGAACGGCGGGGGAACATTGAACGGCACTACCACCGTGCCCACTGCGGCGAACGGCTCGGCGACCTTCAGCACCTTGAGCATTACGAACGCGGGCAATAAAACCCTCACGGCTTCGACCGCGGGTTTGACGAGCGCAACCAGCAGTTCGTTTACGATTAATCCGGCGCCAGCCAGCGCGGTGAGGGTGGAGACAGCCGCCGACGGCAGCGGCACGGTCGTCCCGGCGCAAAACGTCACCGCGGGCAATGCGCTTACGGTCTATGCAATCACGCGGGACGTCAGCGGAAATTTTGTCGCCAACGTCGCCGCCACCGCCTGGTCATTGCCGACCAAAACCGGCGGCGTGGTGAACGGGGACCTGGCGCCGGCCGTCGACAGCAAGAGCGCGGTATTCACGGGCCGCGTGACGGGAACAGCCACCGTCCGCGCAACCTCAGGAGCGCTGGTCACGACTGATTCAGGCGCTCTGACCGTCGTTCCCGGAGCAGCCACGAACCTGTTCCTGACCTTGCCCGGTCAAACGTTCACCAACGGTATCGGCAACTCAGGCACCGTCAGCAATCAAACGGCCGGAACGCCATTCAACATCGTGAAGCTCACCGCGACCGATCCATTCACCAACATCGTCACAAGCTATACCGGTGCGAAGACGATCGGTTACACCGGGCCTGGCGGGAGTCCCACCTACACGACCTCCGTGACGTTTACCAACGGTCAATCTTCGAACACCCTGGCGACGATTTTGCTGGAGGCTGAGACCACAACCATCGCTGCCACCGACTTAACCCTGGCCGGGATTCCCAGTTCAAGCCTGACGGTCAATCCGGGAGCGTTTGCCAGGCTCCAGTTATTGATGCCGGGAGAAACGGCGGCGCCGGGGAGCGCCAGCGGCAAGACAGGCACGCCTGCCGCACAGACGGTAGGGGCGGTGTTCAACGTGACTGTCAATGCCGTGGACGCCAACTGGAATTTAATCAGCACCAACGACACCGTTGCGATCACGTCCAGCGACAGTAATGCCCTCTTGCCGGCCAATGCGGCCTTGAGCAGCGGGACGCAAACGTTCGGCGTAACGTTCGAGAGGGCCGGCAGCGCGACGGTTACAGCCGGCGATGTAACCCATGCAGGGAAAACTGCTGACACTGGCTCCACGACTGCGGTGAACGCAGGCAATCAGACGATCACATTCAACTCGCCGGGCAATCAGACTTATGGCGTTGCGCCAATCACGCTCGGTGCGACCGCTTCATCCGGCTTGACCGTGACTTACAGCGTAGCGGCCGGGCAGGCTACCGTCTCGGGTAACACCCTGACCATCACCGGCGCGGGATCCGTTACCATTCAAGCTTCCCAAGCTGGCAACGCCGATTGGAACGCGGCGCCCCCCGTAAGCCAGACTGTTTCTGTCGCCCAAAAACCATTGACGGGAAGCATCACCGCCAACAACAAAACTTATGATGGCGCGACGACCGCCACGATCGCGACCCGTTCACTCGCCGGGGTGATTAACGCCGACGTCGTCAGCCTGACCGGTGGCACCGCGACGTTTGCCGATAAAAATGTCGGCAATGGAAAGACGGTAACAGCCACGGGTCTGAGTCTGAGTGGTGCCGATGCGGGCAGCTATGTGCTGGCTTCGAGCACTGCTACAACCGCCGCCGACATCACAGCCACGGGTTTGACGGTGACTGGTGTGACAGCCGGCAACAAGGTCTATGACGGGACCACGAGCGCGACGCTCAACGTGAGCGTTGCGGCGTTGGTGGGCGTGACAAGCGGCGACACAGTGACGTTGAACACGGCAAGCGCATCGGGAGTATTTGCGGACAAAGCCGTGGGCGCTGGCAAGCCGGTGAGTGTGAGCGGGCTGACGCTCGGCGGCGCGGACGCAGCCAACTACACCCTGACACAGCCGAGCACGACGGCGAACATTACGGCCAAAGGATTGACGGTGACTGGTGTGACAGCCGGCAACAAGGTCTATGACGGGACCACGAGCGCGACGCTCAACGTGAGCAGCGCGGCGTTGGTGGGCGTGACAAGCGGCGACACGGTGACGTTGAACACGGCAAGCGCATCGGGAGTATTTGCGGACAAAGCCGTG
>QHPW01000146.1:5564-7100 GCA_003219675.1 Verrucomicrobiota bacterium | reverse complement strand
GGTCCGTTCGAGCGGTTCACTGCCCGGCCATTTCCAGCGCAAAACTGGAGCGTGCAGGAGGAGGTCGCCGACACGATGTTCCTCACCGATTTGAAGAAGCAGGAGTTGATTCTGATCGATCCGGTCAGCGAACTGGAGGTGGGGTTCAACTTCGAGGAAGCGCCGCAACATCGTTTCGTGGCCATCTGGTCCAGGACCACCAACGAACCGTTCTACTGCCTGGAGCCGTGGACGGCGCTGCCGAATTCGTTTTCCCGTCAGAGCAAGGACCACGAGTTGATTCTGCTCGAGCCGCAGAAGACCTTTCGTGCCGCCATGTGGATGGAATTGCGTCCGATGGCGTGATTGGCGCGTGTAATTTGAGTCTTCAGGCTTAAATAAAACTCGAATTGCATCGTCCAAAGACCCACATTATGACCATGGCTGTTATCGAGCGCACAATTCAGGTAAGCTACCGGCACCGTGTTTTTTTCACGCGCCGCGCATTTGATCCAGCCAATCCGGTTCTGAAAGAGGTGCTGATGAACGGCGAAAACAAGGACCCTCGCAAGGCGTTTGTGGTGCTGGATGAATCCCTGGATCGAGCGCGACCGGAACTGGGGCACGTTATCGAAGCTTATTTCTCCGCCTTCTCCCATTCGCTGAAACTGGTCTGCTCTCCGTTCGTCATCGAAGGCGGCGAACGCACGAAGAATTCCTACTTCCACGTCTCTGAAATCCACTCGCACATCGACCGTTATCACATTGATCGACATTCCTACGTCCTCGCTGTGGGCGGGGGCGCGATTCTCGACATGGTCGGCCTGGCGGCTGCCACAGCGCACCGCGGCTGCCGGCTGGTGCGGATTCCAACCACCACGCTCAGCCAGGACGATTCCGGCGTCGGCGTGAAAAACGGCATCAATGCGATCGGCAAAAAGAATTTCATCGGCACGTTTGCGCCCCCCTTCGCGGTCATCAACGATTTTGACCTGCTCGCTTCCCTGTCGCCTCGCGACAAACGCGCCGGCTACGTCGAAGCGGTTAAAGTCGCGCTGATCCGTGACCGGAACTTCTTTGAAACCATCGAGCGGGATGCCGGTCGATTGAGTGAGTTCGATCCCGACGCGATGCAGCGCCTGATTCGGCGCTGCGCCGAGATCCACGTCCATCACATCGCCGACTCCGGCGATCCGTTTGAATTCGGTTCCGCCCGCCCGCTCGATTTCGGCCACTGGGCCGCGCACAAGCTGGAGCAACTTTCCGATTACGCCATTCGCCACGGCGAAGCAGTCGCCACCGGCATCGCGCTGGACACGATTTACTCGCGCAAGATGGGCCATCTCGATGCCGCCTCCGCCGACCGGGTGATCGCGCTGTTGGAAAAGCTCGGTTTCGAGTTGTTCGCCAACGAACTGTTGAACGTGGACTCGGACAACAACCTGATGGTCCTGAAAGGCCTGGAGGAATTCCGCGAGCACCTCGGCGGCCGGCTCAGCATCACTCTGCTCAAAGCGATCGGTGCGGGATTCGAGGTGCACGAAATGAATTTTCCAA